>CACZYN010000021.1 GCA_902785445.1 uncultured Anaerovibrio sp. | reverse complement strand
GCGATGATTTTCCGCAATCACGAAATTATTATCCCTCATGGTGATGACAGTCTCCAGCCAAATGATAATGCCTATTTTATCGGCCTTACTACCGACATTGATCAATTCAGCAAGAATCTGGAGGAACGAAATAACTCCAAGCTGGAAAAGGTCACGGTTGTAGGTGCCGGCCGTATGGGACGATTTGTAGCCAGCATGCTGGACAAGCAGAAAGTCAAGGTAAAAATATTTGATACTAAAAAAGAGCGGCTTCATCTCATTGCCTCCCAATTTCGTAATAACGGCAAGGCCATATGGGCCGATGCGGCAGATATTAACAAAATGCTGGAGGAAGGAATTAACGAAGCTGATGCCCTTATCTGCCTTACGGATGATGACAAGCTAAACTTCCTTCTGGCTCTGTTGGGCAAACATCATGGTGTAAAAAAGACCATCATCAGGCAGGCAAAAACTGACTATAAATCCATCCTGCGGGAATTGGGCGTAGATGTGTCCCTTTCCTCGCGGATTTTGGCTGCCAATGAGGTTCTGGCCTTTGTCCGGGGAAATTCAGCAGTTTCTCTCTTACAGGATGCCCGGGCCGAGGTTACCGAGGTGGTTATCCAGACCGGCAGCCCTGTTTGCAACAAAAAACTCATGGAGGCCAATTTGCCAAAATCCTGTCTGGTATGCGCCTTTGTAAAAAACGGCGAAGTCCAGATTCCAAACGGCAACACGGTATTAAAGGCCGGCGGTCGGGCCATTATCATTACCGAAAAACAATCCACTACCAAGATTTTGAAATATTTTAGCAGGAGCTAAAAATGGATCGGTTAATCCTATATCTAATTAGCAGAGCCCTGTTTAATTGTGCCGGGCTCATGCTGATTCCCTTATTTTACAGTATATATATTGGAACTGACGCCACCACTGGGGTATTTGGCAAAGCCATGGTTATTACTTTGTTGGCGGCTGTCTTTATTCGCGGCAAATCAGCCCAACATGGTGACTCCTTGTCTGTAACCGGTGGGGCTGCCTTTTTGTTTGCTGTTTGGATTGCTATATCTATGGCGGGGGCTCTGCCCTATTATCTCAGTGGACAACTGACAGGTGTCAGTGCATTTATGGAGAGCCTTTCTGGCTTTACCACCACTGGCTATACCAACCTTATTAACCTTAATGATCCAGCCCTAATTGTATGGCGTAGCCTCACCCAGTGGATTGGTGGCGGCATGATACTAATGTTTATTGCCACGGTCCTGCCAGCCATTAGCGGTATTTTTGGTATCAGCTTCGCCATGCCAGTTGCTTTGAAAACCGGTATTATTTCCCTTAGCCGTCTAAAGAAAAACACCCGCCGTCTCACGATTATATACAGCTTTATCACTATTTGCGGTATACTCTGCTTTTATTTGGCTGGACTAAACCTTTATGATGCCGTTAATTACTCCTTGGTTATTATATCCACCGGGGGATGTTATTTTTCCGGCACCTATCTTTATAATAACTTCTGGTTTGCCATTGCAGTATCTTTAGGATTAATCGCTGCGGGCTGCAACGTCATCATCTATTGGCAAGCCATTAAACGGCGCAAAACCTCTATTCTGAAGAAAAATTTCCAAAATACCGAATCCCGCCTTTTTATCCTGATGATATTAGTGCTGGGATTGATTATTGGCGCCCATCTCTTTTCCTGCCATTACTATAATTTGGCCGACAGCTTGTGGTATGGCTTTTTCAGTGTGGCTCTTTATGCAGGTACTATCAGTGCCTATCCTATGGAAGTTTTGGCTTGGAGCGATTTTGACAAGCTAATACTGATATTGGTTGCTGTGGTCGGTGGCTGCATTGGATCTTTGGCTGGTGGTTTTAAAATCCTCCGACTGATGATTTTATTTAAAAGCTGCGCCAACGAGCTTACCCGCACCATTCACCCGGATATTATCATGACCTCCAAAATCGATGGGGAAATCGTGCCACCAGCTCTGATTAACCGTATCCTGGGCTTTTTCTTCATCGTCATTGTTACTATTGTATTTTCCATTCTGGTTATTTCAGCTGCTGGATTGAATATGCAACAATCCATGGAAATCGTCTTGGGTTGTCTCACCAGTACTGGTGCCATTATGTTCTTCCACACCGACAGTGCTACCCTGGTAGCCCTGCCCGCTGTGGTCAAGCTATTTTGTTGTTTTTTGATGATTTTAGGAAAAATTGATTTCTTCGCTTTTTTGCTTTTGATATACAGCGGCCGAAATCATTTACTTAACCAACGCTGGTAGGAGGTGGCCAAGTGAGTTATCCAATTATATATTACATGCTGAGCCGCCTTATGTTTGCCATGTCCCTAACCCTGCTCATTCCTCTAATTGCCTCTATACATTGGCAGGAAACGAGCTCTCTGGATTTTTTAGGGGCTATTATCTGCAGCCTATCTTTATCAGTATTTTTCAACAATAAGGGAAAGATTACCAATGATGATATAAGTATACGGGAAGGTATTGCTATCACTGGCCTCAGCTGGCTCTTTGCCTCCATTATTGCCTCTATACCATATCTTTCTGGCCATTACATGCCCTTTGTGGACTGTTTATTTGAAGGAGTATCCGGCATTACCGGCAGCGGAGCCTCCGTTGTAAGTAATATTCCCAGCCTGCCCGCCAGTATATTATTGTGGCGCAGCCTGACTCATTGGCTGGGTGGCTTAGGTATAATTGTTATTTTTATTGCTTTGGCTCCCCAAGCGGGTATCCGTGGCTTGAAAATGTTTGAAATCGAGACCACCGGCCCCACTGAAGACAGACCACTGCCTCGCTTTAAGAGTACCGCCCGGGCCCTATTGGTTGTGTATTTCTCCTTGACCTTTATTCTCATAGCCCTTCTTCTGCTATGTGGCTTTAATATGTCCGAAGCGGTCAACAATGCCATGTCAACCATAGCAACTGGCGGCTTTGCAACCCATAACGACAGCATGGGCCATTTTAATAATATACCAGCAGAAATCATTATAATGATTTTCATGCTGATTGGTGGCGGTAACTTCTCCTTGTTTCTTGTAGCTTGGAAACGGGGCTATAAAAAGATTTTTGCCGACCAGGAATTTCGCGTCTATTTAATTATTTTTGCCCTAATTTCTGTGGCCATTACCGTTAACCTGGCCGCAGCAACCGGACTTAATCTCTTTACGGCACTGCGCTATGCTTCCTTCCAGACCGCAGCGGTAATTAGCACCACGGGTTTTTCCACCACAGATTTTGACAGCTGGCCAGCTTTTTCCAAATATTGCTTGCTCATTGTCATGCTTACCGGAGGCTGTGCCGGATCCACCGCTGGGGGCATTAAAATAACCCGTGTTATCCTTTTATTCAAGATGATAAATCGCATCGTAAAGGAAAAACTAAATCCCGATCATATCGTCTATTTGAAATTTGATACTGGTGAAAGACTGGATACGGTCCTTAACCGCACCAGCCGCTTCTTTTTCCTGTATATTTTCTTAGCCCTTATCGGTGCACTTATCTTTACCATTGACGGCCTGCCTATTATGGATGCCATTGTTCTGGGCATATCGGCCATAGGCAATGCCGGCATCGCCTATGGAGCCGCCAACGATTTCAGTCAGCTCAATAATCTTACTAAAATCGTTTGCTGTATGCTGATGGTCATCGGCCGTTTGGAAATATTCCTGTTTTTGGTCATGTTAAAACCATCCTTCTGGCAAAAGGGTGCCAGCTGGTAAAGAAATGGAAAATTCTGAACAATTAATGTATAATGTGTTAGATTTAATTAGCGGGGTGAATAAATGTCTCTTAGTCAGGAAGTAAAGGAAAAGCTCCAGAAGCGTATAGACGAGCTGAAAAAGCGTATGCAGTACGATGCCAATGATTTGGATTATGAGACACATCTCAACCAGGTACGGGAGCTTCAGCAGCTTATAAATAGAAAGTGAGGCGTACATTTTGAAAGAGACAACTTTAAAGATGATAGATGACCTTATGAAACGTTATCCGGCCTTGGATGTGTGCCGGGAGTCTATTAAGCAGGCTGTAGACACTATTTGTGAAAGCTACCGCAATGATGGTAAGCTGTTGGCCTGTGGCAACGGGGGCAGTGCCTCTGATGCAGAGCATATTGTGGGAGAGCTGATGAAGGGCTTTATCTTAAAGCGCCCTATAGATGATGCGTTATATGAGCGGATGAAGGCAATATGCCCAAATGAGGCAGATTATCTCCATGACAATCTGCAGGGGGCCTTGCCAACCGTTTCTCTTATGAATGCAGTGGCGTTAAATAGTGCCTTTGCCAACGACCAGGCTCCGGATCTAGCCATGGCCCAGCAGGTTTTGGGACTGGGTAATCCTCAGGACGTGTTGGTGGGTATCAGTACATCCGGCAATTCTGCCAATGTTATCTATGCTGTGCAAATGGCCAAGGTAAAAGGCATAAAGACCATTGGTCTCCTGGGAGGCCGGGAGTGCAAGCTGAAGTCCCTGTGCGATATTGCCATTTGTGTGCCAGAGCAGGAGACTTACAAAATTCAGGAGCTCCACTTGCCAGTTTATCATCTACTTTGCATGGCGGTAGAAAATGAATTCTACGATAAATGATATAAAAATAATAAAAAAAGAAGCCGTTTATGATATGCTACCCGCTGGTTGGACAGGTCAGATATCAATAAACGGCTTTTTTACTAGTAGATTATGCTGTTATGGGTTACTGTACAATATACAGCCCAAATCTGGACCATCACGTTCCTCGTCACCCATCTTGTGCCTTGATCTCTTTTTTAATCATCTTCTATATCATCATCATCTAATTCATCACATTGCCTTTCCAATAACGATTTCACATCATGCACATCATCTCTTAAACATTCAAGTTTTTCGGTGCCTTTATTCGTATGATTTCCTAAAATACCAAGTATTCGAGTAGCGTCATCAATCTTTTCGCTTATTAAATATATTTGTGTAGTAATACCAAACAAACAAGTAATAAAGAACATTACGGTTAAAAAATTACCTAATCCATCAAAGGAAAAATTGCTGCGATAATCCATCACCAAAACAAATACTAATACTAGATAAAATATCCATATAAAGACCATCATTTTTTATCCCCCCATTTAATACTTTTTTCCCATGTACAAAAAGTATAGCACCTATGTCCCAGCATCACAAGGCATCGGTACTATATCGATTGCATTTTAATGTAACTTTTAAGGTGGTTTAATATTGATTTTATCAACATTTAATACTATTTTAATCACGAAATCTGATATACTAGGATTACAGTAATAACCGAAAGGAAGTTTTTGATTTTGGCTCAAATATTTCCTTCATCCTGGCAAAAATAAAAGAGTGCCGTCCTAAGACGACACTCTATTTTTTTCTTCTAGCTGTGCTATAGGCTAACCTTAGTCATCCTCACGGAAACGGTCAACAATACAAGCGCAGGCTGCATCACCAGTGATGTTAACTGCGGTACGGAGCATATCAAAGATACGGTCTACACCGAAGAGAATTGGCAAAGCCTCGATTGGAATACCAGCAGCAACCAGTACGGCAACTACCAACAGGGTAGGGCCTGGTACACCGGCCTGACCAACAGCACCCAAGGTGGAAGTGACAATGATGGCAATATACTGACCAAAGCTCAGCTCCATGCCGTACATCTGAGCGATGAAGGTAGCAGCCATAGCATAATATGCTGCATTACCATTCATGTTAATGGTTGCACCCAGTGGCAGAGCAAAGGAAACTGTACCTTTATTCAGGCCAAATTCTTCCTCGTTGGTCTTCATGTTCAGTGGCAGAGTAGCCATGGAAGAAGCAGTAGAGAAAGCGAATACCTGGCATTTCCACATGCTCTTGAAGAACTGGATATAACCAACTTTCTTGGAGAACAGGGCTACAGTTCCTCCAATCATTACATAAGTAACGATGGCCAAAACAACTACATAAAGGATAATCAGATTGAGAATCTTTACCAGCACATCATAACCGAAGGTACCGGTTGCATCTGCCATCAGGGCAAATACACCAATAGGAGCCACACACATAATGGCGGTCATAACCTTGATGAAAATTTCAGTGAAATAGTTGAAAATCTTCACCATAAACTCTTTCTTTTCTGCTTCCAGAACCGAAAGGGCAAAGCCTACAAACAGAGCAAATACGATGGTCTGCAAAATATTACCCTGAACCAGGGCAGCAAATGGATTGGTTGGAACGAAACCAATTACAGTCTCCCAGAAACCAGGAATCTGGCCACTCTGGGACATATCGATATCAATAGCTGCCTCGGAAATAGCCGCCATATTGATACCAGAGCCTGGCTTAAAGATCTCACTGAAGAGTAAGCCCAGGGCTACAGCTACCGCAGTGGTAGCACCATAATAAATGAAAGTTATAATACCGATTTTACCAGCACCTTTGGAATTTCCCAAGGAAGCAGCTCCACCCACCAACGAGAAAAAAACCATAGGTACAACTACCATTTTGATCAGTGACATAAACAGGTCGCCAATTGGAGCGAACATGTGGGCAGGCTGCCCCATCACCAGACCAACGACAGCACCGAGAATTGTGGCTACTATAATCCACTTACCCAGACTGTCAAGAAATGAACCCTTACTTTCTTCTGACATAATTTCTCCTCCATTTACATAAAATTAATTGAAAATTCACACGATTTCCAATTCTTACTATGTTTAATTATAGATGCTTTGACCTGCTTTGTCTACTGACAATATACAATTTTTAAAATGTCTTTTAAATTTTCTGAATATTTAATCTAATCTCAATGAAATCGCCACCTTTGACCTGTAATTGTATAATAAAAATATGGAGGTAATTACTATGAAACAATCCTACTATGAAAATCAGGCCGAAAGCACGGCCAAAACCATACAACAATACAAAAAAGACAGCCAATTGTTTACCACTAAACGAACATTGGCCTTTATTCTCCTGGTATTAACCGTGGGAGCTGCTTATGACTTCGGTAATAGCTGGATACTGCTGCTAGCCATATTTATCTTTGCCTATTTTTTCTACCTAATAAAAGCCCATAGTCAATTGCATGACCACTTGCTGTATGAAGAAAATAAATTACAGGTTATAAACAGATACCTGGGACGGTTTAACGGAGACTGGAAAAAATATCCTGACGGCGGAGAGGACTTTATGTCACGTAATATCCCTCAGGATACTGATCTGAATATATTAGGCCCCAATTCCCTATTTCAATATTGCTCCGTCGCCAGAACAGAAGCCGGGCGAAAGCGCCTGTCCCAACGCTTACAGCCCGATCCTGTTGCCATTGACGAAGTAATCTCTCGGCAGAAGGAAACAAAGTTTTTCCTGGATCACCCAGCTGAATCCATTCACCTACAAAGCTTAAGCCAACCTATTCCTCTTAATCACAGTATGCAAAAACTCTTAGATTACATCTCCGATAGGCAGGGAGATTATCCAAAAACCATTACCAAGGTAAGCATCCTGTTACCTGTATTATCCCTTGCTATGTTAATATTGGCTGTTATCGATATTATCCCCTCTGAGCTTCCCCTGCTGCTGTTTTCCTTGCAATTGGGACTGGCACTGCTTATGCTGGGCAAGAACAGCAATCATATTACGCCATTATACAAATTAAACAAGGAGCTGGTGCATTATTATCAGCTGCTTTCTGCCCTGGAAGAAATACTTCCGGAAAAAATCGGCCAGCTTGATCCTACAGAAATCAAATCATCCCTTGCTCCAATAAAAAAACTGGGCTTACTATGCATGTTAGCAGAGCTTCGCCATAATTTCATTCTGTTATTCCTGCTTAATTTCCTGTTATTATGGGATATACATGTTGTCAATCTTTTCATTAATTGGCAAAAAAAATATGGAGAGCAGCTACAGCATTGGCTGTCTATATGGCATGAAACAGAGGTTAGCCTTAGTCTGGCCACCATAGGACAATCCCGGGAAAATGCCATTATGCCACTACTGCTTAATGTTGATACTCCACGGATAGAAGCTGAAGAATTAGAAAACATATTAATTGAAGAGGGTAAAAGCATCGCCAATTCCCTAACCCTTGTTCCTTCTTTAAATGTTATTACCGGCTCCAATATGTCCGGTAAAACTACCTGGCTGCGAACCCTGGCCTCAGCTTGTATTTTAACCTATGCCGGTGCTCCGGTAGTAGCCCAACGCTTCGCTTTAAGTCCCATGAAGATTCTAACCTCTATTCGCGTAAACGATGACCTGAGCGATGGCATCTCAACCTTTTATGCTGAGCTTACCCGCCTGAAAGCCATGATTGAGGAAACCAAAAAGGGCACACCTATATTGGCAGTAATCGATGAAATATTCAAGGGAACCAATTCGGCGGACCGGATCATCTGCGCTCAAACCGCGCTAATTCATCTAGCTAAGGCAAAGGTTATTACCCTGGTATCCACCCATGATTTTGAACTTTGTCACTTAAAACCTAATAATGAAATACCGGTGAATAACTACCATTTCCAAGAACATTACCAGGAAGATAAAATCTTATTTGACTACAAAATAAAAAATGGGCCTTGTGAAACCACAAACGCCCAATATCTGTTAAAAATGGTGGGTATAGAATAAAACCTCATCCACCGCAAGCGGTCCCCCTTCCCCAGAGATGAAGGCATTGTTAGCCTTCTCCTTTGGAGAAGGTGGCAGCCGCAGGCTGACGGATGAGGTTTATTTTTAATATGCCAGTAACTGTTTAGCCGTAAACTGGTCGGTTATTAACACATTGGCGTAGCGTCCCTTTAGGGCCGCCTTAATGGCAGGAATCTTAGCTTCTCCACCAGAAACCAATATACTATGTTCCTTGCTTCGCAGTTCATCCAGGGTTATACCCACTGTCCGGGCATCCAACTCCTTGTTACATATCCGTCCATCCGCATCAAAGAAACGGGAGCAAATATCTCCTACTGCTGTTTTCTGAATTTTACTCTTTTCATCGGCATCTGTATAACCAAGGCGGAAAAACAAAGCATTCGGTCGTACCGTACCTACGCTGAATATGGCAATATTGGCATGATTACCAATTTCCAAAACCCTTTTAATATGCCGGTCCTGATCCACCATTTCCTTGACTTCCCTACTGCCAAATACAACCGGCAGTGGCAAATACTGCGCTATTGTAGTGTAATTATTGGAAAAATTATCCAGTATATCCTTAGCGTAATTTCGCCACTTGGAATGGGTGACACCACCCTCCAGCTGAACTATCTGTGCTCCCTTTAGCTCCTTGGGAATCAAAGAACAGGACATATTGTACAATGTGGTTCCCCAACCCACACCGATAATATCTCCATCCTGGACGATAGAGTCAAGATACTCTGCCGCCTTAATGCCGATATATTTTTTTATTTCATCCTCATCATTCAAAGTTGAGGAAGCAATCCTGACCTCATGAAGATGATACCTTTCCACAAGCATCTGCTCCATGTTGGACATATCCTCCACTGGATCCATGATTTGAATTTTGACATACCCCTTGTCTTTGGCATACTGCAGCAATCTCGAAACTGATGGCCTAGATATACCCAGCTCTTCGGCAATTCTCTGCTGACTATACTCAGACCGATAATATAGCCTTGCCACATTAATGGAAAGCCTGTCCCTATCGCGGTTCATACCCCTATCCTCCTGAAACCACTCATAATTATTATTTATTATTTACAAATGTAAACACATTTTCATTATCCATGTTACAAAAGTAAAAATCAAGTAATAAAACATCAACAATAAGAAATTTTTGAAAAATTTATAACATTTTTTTTACGGTATTAATCCTGTTTTTTATTACTAGCTAATAATTTGTTATTATTGTTTGAACACAATTGCAGCAAGGCTTTCAGCATTTTTTCATAATTCTGAATTGTGGCAAAATTTTCGCAACTGTGGATAGAATCAACGTTTATCAAGGTTTTAGCCTCTTGACATTTAAAATCTCTGATTTTATACTTAGACCATAGCTTTTTTATTAATCAAGCAGGAGGTATTATTAATGAAAATTTCAAAGAAACATGCTTTGGCAGCTGGTATTCTTGCTGCTGTAGCAACTATGGGGATCCAGAGCTTTATAGCTCCAGCACAGGTTGAGGCAAAGGCAGACCTCGACACTTATTTCGATTTTGAGCCACATCGTGGTGGTCGTGATGCTCGTCCAGAGAACACCCTTTACTCTTATGCTTATGCAATTGAGATGGGTGGTACTTCCATCGAGTGCGACATGCAGCTCACTGCAGATAACAACATCGTAATGAGCCATAACCCTGTTCTGAACCCAGACATCACTCGTTATAAGGGGACTAACAAGTATGTTGAGGCAGGCAAGTACGATATCCGTACCATGACTGTTCCTGAAATTAAGAAGTTCGATGTTGGTGTTATGGACCCTATTACCGCTCCAGATCATTACTACAATGGTCATGGTAAGTCTCAGGTAACCCCAGCTTCCGCTGAGATTCCTACTATTGATGAACTCTTCCAGCTGATCAAGGATTCCGGTTATCAGGGCCTCGTAAACATCGAGACTAAGTCCTATCCAGATCCTGAGTATCCAGAGGGTTACAAGCATACTCCTGATACCAAGAAGTTCGTTCGCGTATTCTATGACAAGGTTAAGCAGTACAACATGCAGGATCATGTAGTTCTGCAGTCCTTCGACTGGGCTACCCTGATTGAAATGAAGAAGATTGACCCTAACATCACTTGCTCCGCTCTGTGGTGCGAGCAGCCTTCTTGGGGCCGTGATTCCGAGTGCATCCGTATGTTCGAGCCAGAGGTTTCCCCTTGGCTCGGCGGCTTAGATGTTAGAAAGTTCCCTGGAAGCTCTGTAAATGCTAAGGTTATCAATGCAGCTCATTCCTTCGGTGCAGAAGTTATTTCTCCATACTATCCAGAAATCAGCACTGATGATGTAGATCTTGCACATTCCTTGGGCATGAAGGTTGTTCCTTGGACTGTAAACAGCATCGAAGCTATGGATCAGCTCTACAACATGGGCGTTGACGGTATGATTTCCGATAAGCCTTGGATTCTCCGTGCTTACCTCGAGAAGAAGGGTGCTAAGCTCCGTCCTACCCAGAAAGTAGCAGTACAGAAGTATCATCTCGAGCCAAACCATCGTGAAGTTGAAACTCACAAGATGGCTGGCGGTACTGACGCAGCTTACTAATATCCTGCTTGGATTTAAGAAAGAACTCAGCTCCTTTGGGGCTGGGTTCTTTTTTGTGTGCTTTACGCAAGTGTCCGATTGACTCTCTGACGTGTGAACTCTTGCGGTATATGAGGTTTTATGGTTTAATTACATTACAGAGGTGAAATTATGGGCGATTTAAAAGAACCTTTAAATGAAATTACTAACCAGCCAACTGAAGATAAACAACAAATACACCCAGAAGAACCCAACGAGGATATTATTCCAGAAATTGCCTTAAAAAAAGAATTTATCCGAAAAAAGAAAACCATCGGCAGCTACATAAAGAAATTAATTATTCTCTGCGTAGGAGCCTGTCTATACGCAGCTGGACTGGAAATATTTCTCATTCCAAACCAGATTATCGATGGTGGCGTAGTTGGTATATCCATTATGGCATCTTATCTAACCAATATAGATTTTAGCGTTTTTATGCTGATTATCAATCTACCTTTCTTGTATTTAGGGTATAAACATATTGGAAAAACCTTTTCCATATCCACCGTTGTAGCAATTCTTCTCCTGGCTCTCTGGACGGAATATTTTGAACCTATTGCCCAAGTTACCGATGATTTCTTTTTGGCAGCCATATTTGGCGGAATTGTAGCTGGCGCCGGTGTGGGGCTGATTATCCGTAACAGTGGCTCTTTGGATGGTACAGAAATCGTAGCCATAATAGTGGACAAGCGCTCCACCTTTTCCGTGGGTGAAGTGGTGCTGTTCTTCAATATCTTTATTCTGGGCGCTGCTGGTTTTATCTTTGGTTGGGATAAGGCTATGTATTCTCTGGTAGCCTATTTCGTCATTTCCAAGATGATTGATGTCGTTATAAAGGGTTTGGATGAATCCTATGCTGTGATGATTATTTCAGATGAAAGCGATGAAATAGCCGATGCCCTGATGAGCCGACTGGGACGTGGTGTGACTTTTATCAAAGGTATGGGTGCCTATACTGGTGACCCGAAGAAGGTTATTTATTGCGTTGTTACCCGTCTGGAAGTGGACAAACTAAAAGAAATCGCCATTGAAAAGGATGAAAATGCCTTTATCACCATCAATCCAGTTCACGATATTGTGGGTGGAAGATTTAAGAAAAAATCCATACATTAAAAAATAAGACCTCATCCGACAGCTTTCAGCTGCCACCTTCCCCAGAGGGGAAGGCAAAATAGGTGGATGTTACTACCACTTATAAGCCTTCTCTTATGGAGAAGGTGCCCGAAGGGCGGATGAGGTTTTTTATTATTCAGTAAATAAAGGGGTGGAATAGTAGCGATCGCCACTGTCCGGCAACAGAGCAACGATGACCTTGCCCTTATTTTCAGCCTTCTTGGCATACTCGATGGCTGCATGAAGGGCTGCACCAGAGGAAATACCTACGGAAATACCCTCTTTGTGAGCCAGCAGCTTAGCAGCAGCAAAGGCATCCTCATTAGCGGCCTTAAATACCTCATCATAAATCTTGGTATTCAGTACATCCGGTACGAATCCGGCTCCAATTCCCTGAATTTTATGAGCTCCTGCCTTGCCCTCGGAAAGAACTGGCGAGTCCTTTGGCTCCAGAGCCACGATTTTTACATTGCTGTTCTGTTCCTTGAGATACTCTCCTACACCAGTTACAGTACCACCAGTACCTACACCAGCGATGAATACATCTACCTTGCCATCAGTATCCTTCCAAATCTCCGGACCAGTGGTGGACTTGTGAGTACGTGGATTTACACCATTGACAAACTGACCAGGAATGTAGCTGTTAGGAATCTCCTTCAACAGTTCCTCTGCCTTGGCAATAGCTCCCTTCATTCCCTTGGCACCCTCGGTGAGAACAATTTCTGCACCATAGGCCTTCAGGATATTCCGACGCTCTACGCTCATTGTTTCCGGCATAGTCAGAATGATCCGATAACCCTTGGCTGCTGCAATAGCCGCCAAACCGATACCTGTATTACCAGAGGTTGGTTCAATAATTACTGAACCCTCCTTTAACAAGCCCTTTTCTTCCGCATCTTCAATCATGGCCTTGGCAATTCTGTCCTTGACACTACCAGCTGGATTAAAGTACTCCAGCTTAACCAGTACAGTGGCCTCCAAGCCCAATTCCTTTTCGATATTTACTACTTCAACCAGAGGTGTATTGCCTACCAGATCCAAAGTTCCTTTATATATATTTGACATAACAATTCCCCCAATCATTTATACGCAGATTAATTATGCATTTACGAAAAAATTTAAGTTCAGCTAGAAGACTAAAAGGCTCCTCAGATTGCAGCAAAGCCCTTCTCCAAATCGGCAATAATATCATCAACATGCTCTACACCTATGGAGAGGCGGATAGTGCTCTGACTAATGCCCTGATCAGCCAACTCCTCCTCGTTCAGCTGTGAATGCGTAGTGGAAGCCGGATGAATTACCAGGCTCTTTACATCA
>CACZYN010000020.1 GCA_902785445.1 uncultured Anaerovibrio sp. | reverse complement strand
ATTTGGCATCCGGCTTGGCAGGGAGATTGCCAGGATTTGGATGCCTATTTGGACCGACACTATGTGGCAGGACGTCCAACGGTGGGAATTTTGTTTTATCGGGCCGAGTGGCTTACTGGTGAACGGACGTATCAAAATGCCTTGATTAGCACCTTGGAAAAGCGGGGCTTTAATGTCATCGGCATTTTTTCCAATTCGGTGAAGGACGAAAGGATGGGCAGTCCCTCGCTGCAGGAGGCAATGGAATATTACTTTTATCGCAATGGGGAAAGAATTATTGATGTAATGATCAACACCATGAAATTTTCCCTGAAAACTGCCGGTGTACCTATAGAATTTTTTCAGCAGCTGAACGTCCCTATCCTACAGGCATATACTGTATTGCGCAGCAAACAGGAATGGGAAAAGTCACCGGCTGGTTTAGATCCGGTAAATGTTTCCATAAGTGTCAGCTTGCCGGAGTTTGATGGCGTTCTTCATACCGTACCTATCGCAGCCAAAGTTTCAGATACACCCGGTGAGATGGTATATACCGCTTTGCTGGACCGAATGAAGCTATTGGCGGATAAGGCCTGGAATTGGGCCATGCTGGGGCACAAGGCTGATAGGGAGAAAAAGATTGCGATAATATTTCACAATTATCCCTCCACCAATGCCACCATTGGCAGTGCAGCGGGATTGGACTCACCGGAAAGTGTACGCCGCCTGCTTATTCACATGAAAGCCTTGGGATATTCCGTAGGGGATATCCCGGCTGACAGTCGGGCCTTCATGTCCATGCTTACAGAGGCCTCAACAAATGATCGAAGGTTTTTAAGTGACGAAGCGCTAAATACCAGGTTTCAAAAGTTATCAGCCCAGGAATATTGCGAGTTTTTCCAGCAGTTACCTGAGCCGGTACGTGAACGGATGGAGAAGGAGTGGGGCCCAGCCCCTGGCGATGTTTTCTATCATGAAGGAAATTTGTTGATACCGGGCATGTTCCTTGGTAACGTGCTGGTAACAGTTCAGCCACCCCGTGGTTTTGGCGAAGACCCTGGAAAAATCCTTCATGCACCGGATTTGCCGCCGTCACATCATTATTTGGGATTTTATTATTGGCTGAAAAAGGTGTGGCAGGCTGATGGGGTGGTACACGTAGGTACCCATGGCTCTCTGGAGTGGTTGCCCGGGAAGGGGACAGCTCTTTCCGCGGAGTGCTATCCAGATATAGCCATCAGCAGTCTACCGAATATTTATCCCTATTGGATAAATATTTCCGGTGAGGGGATACAGGCTAAACGACGCAGTTCGGCCTGTCTAATAAGTCATCTTTCACCGCCTATGCAGTTGGCAGGGGCCTTTGACGAATTGGCCAAGCTGGAGAAACTGTTGGAGGAATATGCACATTTTTCCTTTGTTCAGCCCGGTCAACTGGATGAGATAAAGGATTTGGTAAGGGAACAGGTAATAGCCTGCAATATGCAGGAGGAGATAGAGGAAGGAACCGATTTTGACGAGTATGCCGCCAGACTCCATGTGTATATTACCGATTTAAAAAATATGCAGATAAGGACTGGCCTGCATACTTTGGGAAGTATTCCTGCAGGTGCTGAACTGGTGGAATATCTAATGACATTGGTTCGCCAAGATCACGGAGAGTCGCCCTCACTGATCCGTTTATTGGCCAGTTATTCTGGCTACGATTATGATGAATTGCGGGAAAACAGCCTGCAGTTGACGGACTCAGGAAAAAGTTATGGCCAGATAGTTGATGAGCTGGAAAAAGCAATGAGGAAAATTATTCTTAAGTTGCAGACAGACAGTTTTTCGGTGGAAATTGCTGATAAAGTGGCAAGAGAGTATGGTGGTGACAGCCTTAGCGCCTCCCAGCGAGCTTCTTTGCAGGCGGCTTGCAGGGAAATTTGCTGTTCCATAATGCCTACGCTACGGCTCACCAGTCAGGAAATCACCAACATTACCGCGGCAATGTCAGGCCAATATATTGAACCGAGTCAGTCTGGTGCGCCCACTGTTTGTGGTGATACTGTACTACCTACCGGCCGGAATTTTTATGGACTGGATCCAAGATGTTTGCCAACGAGAGCGGCTTGGGAATATGGCAAAAAGTTAGGAGATGGGCTGATTGAGCAGTTCATTAAGGATGAGGGCCGCTACCCGGAAGCGGTAGGCTTGGTATTATGGTCTGGCTCCAATATGCGAAGCCACGGCCAGTGTATTGCTGAATATCTATATTTATTGGGGGTAAGACCTCTTTGGCAGGATAATTCTGAACGAGTTTGTGGTATGGAGGTTATTCCTTTAAAAGAATTACAACGCCCACGAATTGACATTACTGGGCGGATTAGCGGGTTGTTCAGGGATACTTTGCCAACGGCGGTTCAATGGATGGATAAGGCCGTAAAAATGGTCTGCTCATTGGAGGAAAATTGGGAAGAAAATTATGTTAGAAAACATGTAGATGCTGATAGACGCTGGCTGATGGATCAGGGAGAAAACGAGGAAGAGGCCTGGAAGAAAGCTTCTTATAGGATATTTGGGGATCCGCCGGGGGCCTATGGTACCGGTATAAATAATATGCTGGATGAGAAGAACTGGGATACTTTGGATGATTTGGCCCAGGTGTATGTACAGTATTCCAGCACGGCCTACGGTGGTGATGGTACACCGGAAGCCCAGGAGGAGCAGATTTTCCGCCATCGGATGAGTGGCATAGATGTTACGGTGAAAAATGAGGATAATCGGGAAAATAACATGTTTACCACCGATGACCACAATGCGTATCATGGTGGCATGATTGCTACGATAAAAGCTCTGACCGGTCGGGCACCTAAATCATATACCGCTGATAGCAGCGATCGGAGCAAGCTGACCATACGTACAGTGGATCAGGAGAGCAAGCGGCTGTTCCGGGCCGAAGCCATGAATCCTAAATTCATTGAGGGCATGAAAAAGCATGATTATAAAGGGGCCAGCGACCTGTTCAAGTATCTTTTGCACAGCTATCAATGGGATGCTACCAGTGATGTGCTGGAGGACTGGATGTATGAGGGCTATGCTGAAAAATACGCCTTGGACAAGGAGATACAGCAATGGATGCGGGAGATCAATCCTTGGGCTTTGCACAGCATAACTGATGTATTGTTGGAGGCACACCAACGGGGCATGTGGAATGCTAAGCCGGAGACCCTTAATAATCTGCAAAAATTATATTTAGAGCTGGAAGGCGATTTGGAAGCCGCCGGTGATAAGTGACAGGAGGAAATGACAGGATGGACAGAAAAGCCCTATACCCTTTTACGGCTATTGTGGGGCAGGAAAATATGAAATTGGCGCTGATACTTAATATCATAAATCCTTCCCTGGGAGGAGTGCTTATCAAAGGGGAAAAGGGAACTGCGAAGTCTACGGCAGTACGGGCCATAGCTGACCTTTTACCGGCCATTCAAGTGGTAGATGGCTGCGTATTTCATTGTGCTCCTACTGATGAAATGACCTTGTGCGATGATTGCCGGGAAAAAATAGCGCTGAATACCGAGTTGGCCACCAGTGAATTCAAAATGCGGGTGGTGGAGCTGCCGGTCAATGCCACTGAGGACAGAGTGGTGGGCACCTTGGATATAGAAGCGGCCATTAATCAGGGCAAAAGGCAATTTGAGCCGGGAATTTTGGCGGAAGCCAACCGTAATATTTTGTATGTGGACGAAATCAACTTATTGGATGACCATGTTGTGGATGTTTTGCTGGATGCGGCAGCTATGGGGATTAATACCGTGGAGCGGGAGGGTATTTCCTATAGCCATCCAGCACGGTTTGTCTTGGTTGGCACCATGAACCCCGAAGAGGGGGATATACGCCCCCAGCTGTTAGACCGGTTTGCCCTGTCCATAGATGTGCTGGGGGAAAAGGATCCAGAGCAACGGGCCGAGGTAGTACGCCGTCGGCTGGCTTATGAAGCTGATCCAGAGGCATTTTGTGCAGAATACAATGATGAACAGCTGGCTTTGCAGGCAAGAATACTCAAGGCCCAAAGTCGGCTGGGTGAAATTCGTGTTTCAGATGCCTTGCTGAACCAGGTGGCTAAAGTGGCCATTGAGGTGGGCGTAGATGGCCATCGGGCGGATATTGTCATCATAAAAACGGCTATGGCCCATGCTGCCTTTGCGGGACGTGATGAGGTCAACAGTGAGGATATAAAGATTGCAGCCCGCTTGGCTTTGCCTCATCGTATGCGCCGTCGTCCTTTTGAAGAGGGACAAATTGATTGGGCGGCTATTGATGCTATGTTAGGTTAAGGGGAAGACATGAGAGCAGGAGAATTTTCCTTTTCAGCGATAGTGGGCATGGAGAGGGTCAAACGGGCATTGCTGCTTCAGCTGGTGAATCCAGCCTGCGGCGGAGTGCTGATTTCTGGTCCATCAGGCACTGGCAAGAGCTTGGTGGTTAATTCGGTTGCTGGAATAGCACCAGAAAAAAATATTTTCAAACTGCCCTTAGGAGCCACCGAGGATATGGTATTTGGCAGTTTGGATATGGAGTCAGCACTGGCTGGCGGGAATAAACGGGTTATTCCTGGACTTTTGCATCGGGCGGGCCGTTCCATTCTGTTTATGGACAATGTAAATTTATTGGCGAAGGATTTTGTCCGGGCCGTGTGCAGCAGCTATCGGGCCGGCTTTTTTGAGTTGCAGCGGGACGGCATAGCATATCGTGAAAACGTGGAATTTTCACCGGTGGGGGCCATGTCGCCTGAAGAGGGAATTTTATCCCCTTGGGAGCTGGATTGTTTTGGAATTTTTGTGACAACGGAAAATATTCTTGATGCAGAACGAAGAGCCCAAATAAGCAGATTGTGGTTGGAATACGCGGATAATCCCGATGGTTTATTGGTCAAATATCGGTCAGCAGATGAAAAAATAACTGATAATATAATTAAAGCCCGTGCTTTACTGTCGGAGATTGTTCCTGCGAGAGCTATATGCCTTTATGCCGCCCAAGTGTGCGCTAAAGCCAATTTGGCGGGAAATATCGGGGAAATATATTTACTGGAAGTAGCCAAAGCTATTGCAGCCTTGGCCGGCAGACATTGGCTTATGCCCCAAGACATAGATGAGGCGGCATTGTATGTTTTGCCACATCGTATGCGGAAAAATGCTGAAAATCAGCCGCCAAATCCTGAGGATGATTTTGAGGACAAGGACAGGGAACATCCTACTGCAGATGCACCGCCGGAAAGTAAGCAGGAGGGGGATTCCCAGATGAATGCGGAGAATTCGCCAATGCCATCCCAAGGGGATAGGTGTGAGGTCGCAGAGGATAATTCGCTAAAGGAAAACGGAAATTTGGACAAGGTTTTCAGTGCCTTGGCCAATGTGGCTATGCCTCGCCTTACTATAGATACAAATAAAAAACTGGTTATAAGTGGTCGCGGCCGCCGGTTAAAATCTTTGTCAAAGGATAAGCACGGCCGATATGTTGGTTATACCCCCAAGGGCAATAAGCCTTTGGATTTGGCTATAGACGCCACCTTGAAGGCGGCGGCTCCTTACCAGATATTTCGTAAGGCGCAGGGGAGTAATCAGCGGGTAATTATTCGGCCGGAGGATTATCAAAATAAAATACGGGAGAAACGGTCTGGCATAAACTTGCTTTTTGTAGTGGATGCATCAGGGTCCATGGGGGCAAGACAACGTATGAGAATGGTTAAGGGCGCAATCTTAACCTTGCTTATGGAGGCATATCAAAGGCGTGACAGTGTAGGGCTCATTGCCTTTAGACGGGACCGGGCAGAGCTGTTATTGCCAATAACCCGCAGTGTGGAGCTGGCCCAAAAGAAATTGCAGGAACTGCCGGTTGGAGGGAGAACTCCGCTGGCTGAAGGACTGGAATGTGCCTTAACCCAGCTTGCAGGCATAACCAGCCGGGATAAGTCCCAGAGAAATGTATTAATTATTATCACTGATGGTCGGGTGAACAGTACTTATAAGGGGGATGATCCGATAACACGGGCAGTTTCCACGGCCAAGCGCTTGGCCTTTTCCCAGGCGGATATAGTGGTTATTGATTCGGAAAGTGGGTTTGTCCGGTTGGGGATAGCCAAAATGTTGGCCCAGGAAATGGGAGCGTCGTATTATCCCTTAAGAGAAGTTACTACCCAATCAGTCTTGCGCATTGTCCAAGGGATAAAGCAGGGGATTTGACGGAATGGTTGGATACAAAAAAGGGATTTAACTGACAAATAACGAAAATATTCTATATAGGTATGTATTAAGATTCCCAAGGTAAGGGGGCGGGGATATGTCAAAGGCAAAGAAGCAGGAACTGGCCCGATTGGCCGCCGTCAGCAAGAAGTTGTATCAGAACCTTTATACAAAAATTCGTGGACAGGATGAGGTTATTCATTATTTTGTCCAGGGAGTTTTTAAGGGGATGTTTATGCCGGCTGCGGATAAACAGGCCTTGAACAATGTATTTCTTTTGGCAGGTCCCCCGGGTATCGGCAAGACCGCTTTGGCCTATGGTACGGCGGAGGTATTAAAACGGCCCATAATTGAAATAAATTTGGACTCTAATGCTGTGGAAACATCGGCAGATGATTTGGTAAATACCGTCAGTGGCAGTTCGGAAGCGGGAAAAATCTCCAAATTTGTGGAGGATAATCCTGATGGTATTTTATTGCTGAAAAATATCGATAAGACCAATCCCAAGGTAGTATCAGCTCTGAGCAAAATCATTGAAACAGGCAGTGTTACGGATGCCACCCGTAATGTGGAGATTTCCTTTGCCAAAACCATGATTATTTTTACCACTAATTTGGGGGCGGAGCTGTATCTCGATGAAAAGAACGGCGCCATATTGCCTAAGTCGGTGGTTATTAGTAATTTTGCGGATGCTTTGGCCGATTCGGAATTCCCGGTACTGTTTTTCTATGAATATTTCAACAACGATCATATACTCTTCTTTAAGGATTTAGCCCCTAATCATATGGTAGAGCTCATCGATGAGAGCTTTATTGAATTCGCCCAGGAAATTCAAGCAGAATACGGCTATGAGATTGATTTAGATCCGGATATGATGAATTTATGCCTCTATAATCAGTGCGATCTTATTGATGCCAGTTCTGTGCGGACTATTAGCAAGACCTTTTTGAAAAATGAGTTTTACGAGCTGAGCCGTCACTTGACGGATAAAGCTCTGGCTAATTTGGAAAAAATTACCTTTACTGTCAAGGTGCCAGACGAAGACAGCCAGTTATACAGCTTGTTTATGTACCGGGAAAAGCCCCAGGTATTGGTAGTGGCCTCCCAAGATAAATATCCTGCGCTGGTAGAGAATAATTTTGTGGATTATTTGTTTGCCACAGATGTGGATACAGCGGTGGAAATATTGTCCGATAATTATATTTGTTTTGTGATAACGGATTTGTTGGAGGGAACCCGAGATCGGGGTTTTCAGGTACTGAGTCTGGATGATGAGGACTCTGCGGGGGTAGCGGTATTTGATTTCATTCGGGCCAATTTACCAACCATGCCGGTTTACCTGGTAAAAAATGACAATATAAGTTTGGCGGATTATTACACCTTCATGCAAAAGGGGGCCAGAGATATTGTTGATCTGGGGGATGAGCCAGACAGTGTTATGGCGGAAATTGTCATGGTAACCCGGGATATACTTATTCAAAAGAATTACGATGTATTGCAACGGGAAGGCTTGATTGTTAATTACAATACTGCCCAACGACTGTCTGATGATGGGAAAACCGCGGAGATAATTTTCTATGGTTTTGAATTTAAAAATCTAAACGATCCGGATCCTATTGAGGAATTTCTGGAAAAAAGTGAAAAAGAATGGCATTTTGATGATATTGTGGGGGGCACGTCGGCTAAGGAGGAACTGAAATATTTGGTGGAATACCTCACCAATCCGGAGCAGTTCACCATGAAATACCAAAATGTGCCGGGCGGGGTGTTGCTGTTTGGCTATGCAGATGCCGGAAAAGCCTCTTTGGGCAAGGCTTTGGCTACCGAAGCCGATGCCAATTTGCTGTTGACTACCCCATCCAGATTGGCAGGCCTTACGCCAGAGGGGGCCTGTGAGTTATTGAAGGATTTGTTTGAAAAGGCCAAGAACGAGGCTCCGGCAGTAATTCTTATTGAAAAATTGGATGTACTGCTGGAGACAGTGGGCTTAGGGGCGGTAAATGCCATTATAAATGGTATCAAGGACTGCAAGTCCAGCGGGGCACCGGTACTGTTTGTTGGTACATTAAATTGGTCTAATTCCACGGTAACGGACGAAAATTCGGATTTTGACCCGGAGCTATTACACTTGTTGGAATATAAAATCCGGGTGCGGCTGCCTGATCGGGAGGAACGGATTGCCGGCATAAAGCAGGCTTTGGAAAAGCGGGGTATTGATTCAGTACCGGAGGAATTAATACAAAATATTGCCGATCGGGTAATTGGTCGAAGCATTGCTGACATTAATGAGTTTATTTCTTTGGCTATTCGCCGGGCGGCCAAGGAGCAAAAGGAAGTGGACTGTGATATACTGTCCGATGCCCTGGGTGAGTTTAATTTTGGTCAAAAACACGAATGGGATGAATTTGATTATTACGCCACGGCGGTTCACGAGGCTGGTCATGCGTACCTGTTGTGGCTCACCGGCGAAAAATCTTCCTATGTTACCATTATTGGCCGGGGAGAATATGGTGGCTATACCCGACCCAAAATTGATGAAAAAATTAATAAAAATCGCAACCGTAAATGGTATTTGGATAAGATCCGCATGAGTCTGGCGGGGCGGGCTGCCGAGGTGGTGTTCCTCGGTGAGGAGGAAGGCATTAATGCCGGCGTAAGCGGCGATTTGCAGACAGCTACCTACCACGCCCTGGAAATGGTTAATGATGTAGGTATGGGCAAGAACATACGGGCCTACGTGCCTTGGGAGAAAATTGCCATTAGCCCGGTGGGGGTAGATGTGTACAATGAGGCCAATGCCATCATTCAGAAGGAATACAAGAATACCTTGGCCATTGTCCGTAAAGGAAAAAAGGCGGTGAAAGCTTTGGCGGATAAGCTGGTGGAGCGTTACCAGCTAACGGGACCGGAGATTGATGAAATATTTGAGAAGTTCAATAAGTGATAATTAGTTGAATCGCGTGTGGGAGGAGGTAGCTATGGACAGCACAGAGACCAATAATGAGAATAAATCGGGCATATCTTGGGTGAAGCATTTACTGTTTTTGCTCATCTGGTGGCTGTCTCTGGGCTTCACCCTGGACAATAATTCGGCCATTTTGGGGATAGTGCTTAGTTTTGTGTTTTTTTCCATTACCTCATTTAAAGTATTAAAAAAGTCTTTGCTGATAATGTTGGCTGTCTTTTTGATTACGGTGATTTTCCCGGCTTTTGGGATAGTTGTGGCCATTTTGCCTTGATATTCTTCTTATTGAGGATTTCCTTTGTTATAAGAAATTGGCGGGCCTTGACCGTGGGCTTGTATGCTTATGGTATTTATTTGCTGGTAGTTGTCTTTAATGCCTTTTTCTATGACACTGTGGTGGTTCAGGCAACTTTACGGGTTGTGGACTTCTTTGGTGCCGGCGGTGAAACGGCAGTAGAAACCTTTGGACAACAGGGCGTGGATGCCGTGAATGCCACTACAGGGTTTATAAAAGAGGCTCTGCATGTGGGCTCCTATGTGTTTCCGTTGTTTTTGACCATAGCTTTCCACAATATGCTAAGGTGGCTATATAGGCATGACTACACCACCAGCCAGGCCTTCCAGGTTATTGGTTTGACTCCTTTGGTGGTAATGGCTTTGGTGTTGCCATTCCTGAAGATTGATCTAGGCAGTGATGCCCTGTTTACCGGTTCTTTAGCCGATGGTACGGAGTCTATAAATTTACCCCATGCGGATTTACCCCAACCGGTTACCACTTTATTTGATGTGGCCAACATAGATGTGACAGGCTGGTTTGCGGATAATGCCACGGCCTTTTCCCCGGCCATCGAGTCTGCAGTGGCGACTATGGCGGTGCGGGGAATTTATGCCGTAGATAAGGGAAAGGGGATTGGCGAATTATTCCGGAGCAGCTTTGGCGGTACTACCCAAACAGTTCGCCAGGATAGGGCCAATCATATGCTAGTTACTGACCAAAATGGACAGTCAATAGCAGAGATAAGCCATGATGAATTTGGTGATATAGATCGGGCTGTGCTGGGCGATGGGCAAGAAATTATCTTGGATAATAGAACTGGCAACATAACTGACGGTAAGGGGAAAATACTGGCTCGTATTCGGGAGATTGCCGGAGGGAACAAAATATTGGTAACCAATGATGACCGGATAATTCGTACCTACGAGCGCGATGGAATTGTAAAAAATAGCCAGGGGGATATTGTGGGAAGAATGACAGCCTAAAGCTATTTTTAAGGGGAAAAGTCGGATAGTGATTAAAGGTTTGTCAGATTCATGGCTATGAATTAAAATATATTTAGCAAATATTGAGAAGGGTGTGAAACGGCATGGGAAGATTTTGTGCAAATTGTGGTGGAGCCATTGAGGAGGGGGTACAGTTTTGTCCTGAGTGTGGTACCCCTGTTATTTCAGAGGAAAACTCTGGGGTATCAGTCCCTGCAGAACCACCAATATCAACGACGGCAGTTCAAGCTGCACCAATGATTCCGCAGCAACAGGCGCCAATGTATGGCAATAATATGCCTCCTGCTGGTATGCAGCCGCCAGTCCAGCAACCGTATCAGGGATACGGTCAGCCAAGATACGGTCAACCGCAAGGTCCGCAACCTTATCAAGGGTATGGTTTGCCAGTTCAGAAAAAGAGTATGGCTGTGGCTCTGATATTGACCTTTTTGTTTGGACCACTGGGTATGTTATATGTTAACGTTAAACATGCGTTGATTTTGATAGGCTTGGCTATTGTTGGGGCTCTGCTTACCGGCGGCTTGGCTGGCATAGGATTTTGGATTGCCAGCATGGTATGGGCAAGCATTGACGTAAATGAGATTAATGCAGGTAGGAATAACTAAAATATATGGTTAAAGATATAGAAGTTCGTTAGATTATAAAAATAATCTACGAACTTTTATTTTGTCCTATAGCAAAATTGCATACTTGCTATATTGCCTAGGTTCTCGTTTAATAGTATAATTTACACTGTATGAGGACACTGGTTAGTCAGGCGGTTGGCTTACTGTTTGTGACAATTTGGGACCGGGTTCTACAGAAAGGATTTTTATGACAGAAAAAGAAAAGTATCTCCAGATACGCCGTGAAGCCATGTGGACAGGTATAACCCTTGTGGTACTGATTTTATTTTGGCTGGTGGCGGGTTTTGGTTTGGCTGATGTAGACATGAAGCTGTGTGGACTGCCGGTTTGGGCAGTGGGCGGAACTATTGGTGTGTGGTTCTTTGCCATGGTACTGGTCAAGCTGTTAACCACAGCTGTTTTTAAGGACTTCCCTCTGGAAGAGGCCGGAGAGGAGGAGCAGCCATGAATGGAGATTGGAGTCAGCTGCTGCCGTTGTTAGGCTATATGGCCTTTATGATTGGGGTCAGCGTGTTCATTCGCTATCAGCAACAGCATGCGGGGTTGATGAATAATTTTGTCCGTACCTATTTCATTGGTAACCGGGATTTGGGCGGCTTTGTACTGGCTATGACTACGGTGGCTACCTATAGCTCGGTAAGCTCCTTTGTGGGAGGACCGGGAGTGGCCTGGAATGTGGGCTTCGGCTGGGTATATATGGCCGTGGTTCAGGTAACAGCCGTATTTTTGGTGTTGGGCATATTTGGCAAACGGGTTGCCCTGTTGGCCCGGAAATTTGACGCAGTAACGGTGGTGGATATTATTCGCCGTCGGTACAATTCGGATTTATTGGCGGAAATATCAGCCTTTATAATAGTCTTATTTTTTTGTGCCACAATGGTGGCGCAGTTTGTGGGGGGAGCCAAGCTTTTCGAGGCAGTTACTGGCTACAGCTATGTGACGGGTCTGATCCTCTTTGGCCTGATGGTGGTTGTATATACGACCATTGGCGGTTTCCGGGCAGTGGCAGTTACGGATACCTGTTGTGCCCTGATGATGATGTTTGGCATCGTCATGCTGGTGTATTTTGTACTTCAGACCGGTGGAGGTTATGATAATATTGTGGCCAGTATTGAAGCCCGGCATCCGGAAATGCTGGAGCCTTTATCTGGCGGCAAGATGCCCTATGGGTTGTATCTGACCCAGTGGATTTTGGTGGGTATTTGCACCATCGCCCTGCCCCAGTCGGTGGTACGGGGACTGGCCTTTAAGGACAACAAAAGTCTGGTTCGGGCTATGTTGATTGGTACCTTTGTGGTGGGCTTTATGAATATAGGCGTAAATCTCACTGGTATTCTCGGTCAGGGGGTATTGACCGGTGATTTGGCCCAATATGGTGGTTCAGATAATATTATTCCTCGGATTGTGGTGACAGCCATGCCACCGGCTTTGGCCAGCATTGCTATTATTGGTCCGTTGGCGGCCAGTATTTCTACTATTAGCAGTCTGCTGCTGGTAGGTTCTTCCGCTATCATCAAGGATGTGTATTTACATCGCCAGCAAAGAAGTGGCAAAGCACCGTCTGATAAAAGATTGCGTTTTCTGTCCATGTTGGCTACGGCCATTTTGGGGGCAATAGTCTTTGTGATAGCTCTTACGCCACCAAGCCTTATATGGCTCATTAATATGTTTGCCTTTGGCGGGTTGGAAACAGCCTTTTTCTGGACTTTGTTGCTGGGGCTGTATTGGCCTAAGGCCAATAAAATGGGAGCAATGCTGTCCATGACCGGAGGAACCTTGATATATTGTCTGACCCAGGGGCTGGGCTTTAAGATTATGGGCTTGCATCAGATTACCATAGGTATAACCGTATCACTACTGTTGTTCCTGTTGGGTTCCTATCTTGGCAAGCCGGAGGAAAAGGACGTACTGGCGGATTTTTTCCCTGAATAACGTTAGGGATTTATCATAAAGGTAAAATAAAGGAGATGGTAAGAAAAATGTTAGAAGCGTTGGTTGGTGAGATTTCAAATTTTATGTATGGCAAGCTGTTGATTGTCATGCTGCTGGGTGTTGGCTTGTATTATACCCTGCGCACTAGATTTATCCAGATTCGCTTGTTTGGTGAGACCTTGAAGGTCATTGTGGAGAAGGACGACAAGCAGAGCGTGTCCTCCTTCCAGGCCTTAATGGTTTCCACAGCATCCCGTGTAGGTACTGGTAACATTATCGGTGTATCCACAGCTCTTTGCTTGGGCGGCTTTGGTTCCATGTTCTGGATGTGGGTTGCAGCCTTCCTGGGTGGCGGCTCAGCCTTCGTGGAGAGTACCCTGGCCCAGATTTACAAAAAGCGGGGAGAGCATGGCAGCTACGGTGGACCAGCTTACTATATTGAAAGTGCGTTGAAAAACCGCTTTGTGGCTGTAATCTTTGCTTTGTCTTTGATTTTGACCTATGGTGTGGGCTTTAATATGTTGTGTGCTTACAATCTTCAGTCCACTTTCTCGGGTTTTTCCTTCTATAATCCAGATCAGACCCCTTGGATTATTGGTGGCCTGTTGGCTTTGACTGTTGGCTGGTGTATCTTTGGTGGTGGCCGGCGTATCATCAAGGCTACTTCGGCACTGGTACCATTGATGGGTCTCCTGTATGTGGTAGTGGCATTAATTGTGACTGTGATGAATGCGGGGATGCTTCCACAGATTTTCACCACTATCGTTAATCAGGCCTTTGATTTTGAGGCTATTTTCGGCGG
>CACZYN010000019.1 GCA_902785445.1 uncultured Anaerovibrio sp. | reverse complement strand
GCTCATTGCTCTCTGGTTGGTGCTTACCAGAATTCCAGAGATTGGACTTAAAGGTATTATTACCAGCTTTGTATTCTCTATGAATAATATTATGGGTGTTGAAGGTGCCGGCTTTGCCATGAAGTACCTGAACAACCCTGGATTGTTCCCATTCGTTTTGGTAGTGCTTATTTCCATACCGTTCTACGGTTTAAAGGGTAATCAGGTTAAGGGTATCGTAAAGAAATCCTATAATCAGCTCTACGGAGCTACCATCGCTTTGCTCTTCGGCTTTGCCATGGTATATATTTATCGGTATTCCAATGCTAACCCATTGGGTTGGGATTCCATGCTGGTGGCTATGGCCAAGGGCATGGCGGATCTGGCCGGAGCCAATTACGTATTCGTTGCTCCATTCATCGGTACCATCGGTGCCTTCATGTTTGGTTCCAACACTGTATCCAATATCATGTTTACCCCGCTGCAGTTTGAGACGGCAACCATCCTAAATATTCCACAGGTATTTATCGTTGCCCTACAAAACCAAGGCGGTGCCGTTGGTAACATTGTCTGCATCAACAACATCGTCGCGGTATGCGCCACCACAGGCATTATAGGTGCGGAAGGTAAGCTGATAAAAGCCGCCCCCCTACCGTGGGTAATCTGGTACATCGTGCTTATGGCGGCCATGCTTGGCGCTGTGGCGTTGGGTATCATATAACTTCGGTTAATGAAAGCAATCTTAGGTAGTAAGTGATTTACCACCCCGATAGATCATTTATTATAAATATTCCCTTTATCTAACTAATCCTAAGTAAAAGAGCGTTGACGCAAGGTCAACGCTCTTTTACATTGTTATATTATGTTGTTTTCTGAATCAAACCTCAGCTGGTGCTGGGGTCTTTTTATTGGCCTTATCATTTTCAGCCCAATTACGCATGGTTACCCACAATGGACTGGCGATAAAGATGGAAGAATAACATCCACTAAAGAAACCGCAGATCAATGCGAAGGCAAAATCCTTGGTGGTATCTCCACCGAACCAGTACAGAGCAAAGGTGGTAAACAAACAAGTAAACACCGTATACAAGGAACGGGTCAATGTCTGATAGATACTCCGATTGGCCAGCTCATACAGGTCACCGCCCCGACGGAAGTGGAGCTTCAAATTCTCTCTGATACGGTCGAAAAGAACGATGGTATCATTGATGGAATAACCTACGATTGTAAGCACAGCAGCCACAAAGGAGCTATCTACCTGCTTCTGGGTAAAGGAGAAAATACTCAAAACTATCAGAATATCGTGAACCAGAGCCAACACCGCTGATACACCAAACCGCCACTCAAAGCGATAGGAAACGTATAAGATAATCAGTACCCAGGAAATCAAGGTTGCCATAAGGGCATCCATAATGAGCTCGCCACCGATGGTAGCACCCACCTTTTCCTCGCGAAGTACGGTGTAATCCCCTACATCCTCTTTCAGGCTGGCCATTAATGCCTTACGGTCATTTTCCTCCAGATCAATGGTACGAATCATAACATCATTGGAGGATTCCACATTGGTAACATCACCAGATAACTGAATAGTAGCATTATCCAGATTATATTTCTTCAAGGTGTTGCGGATTTCCGGAAGAGTAACTTCCTTTTCAAACCGCATATCAATAATAGTACCGCCGGTAAAATCAATACCGAAGTTAAAGCCATTAACAAACATACTGATGATACCAGGAATAATAATCAGCAGGGAAATGGCGAACCAAATCTTGGACCGACGCATGATATCAAAAGGAATCTTAACCTGCTGTTCAACAGTCTTCTTAGCCAAGCTTGGTCACCTCCTCTTTCTCCTCTGCCACATTGCTGATTCCGTAGCCATAAATAGCCGGATTCTTAAAGAGCTGAGCAGCAATCAGGTTCTTACACATAAACTGGGTAAGGGTAATGGCTGTAAACATGGAGAGAACAACGCCCAAGCCCAAGGTAATGGCAAAACCCTTGATACTACCAGTACCAAAGCAGAACAATACTGCCGAGGCAATAATGGTAGTAATATTGGAGTCAAAAATTGTGGTAAAGGCACGCTCAAAACCGGCATCCATGGCCAGACGCATGGTCTTACCAGTCCTAAATTCTTCTTTAAAGTGCTCAAATATCAGCACGTTGGCATCTACCGCCATACCGATGGACAGGATAATACCTGCAACACCTGGCAGAGTAAGAGTTGCATCCAACATCTTTAAGCTAAAGAGCAGCATAATAACATACGCCATCAAGGCAATATCGGCAATAAAGCCTGGGAGACGATAGAACAACAACATAAAGAGTACTACCGCACCAAGACCGATGGCAAAAGCTACTACGGACTTATCCTTGGAATCCTGACCAAGGGAAGGACCCACAGTACGGGTTTCAATGATATTTACCTTTACTGGCAAGGAACCACTTCTAAGGAGAATAGCCAAGTTGTGAGCTTCCTCCAAGGTCTTGTTACCAGTAATAACGGCCTTACCGCCCATAATAGGCTCATTTACCCGCGGATTGGTGAGGACCTCACCATCCAACAGAATGGCAATGTTACGGCCAACATTTTTGCTGGTCAAATCAGCGAATTTCTCGCCGCCCTCAGGGCTGAATTCCAACTCTACTAGATTCTGGCCCTGCTGGTCAGTCTGCTCCCGGGCATCCTTTAAATCTGTACCGGTAAGTACGGTTTCGCCCTTGTCGGTTTTGAATTCCAGCATAGCGGTCTTACCGATAACCTGAATTGCCTTGTCCGGGTCCTTGATACCTGGCAGCTCGATGATGATACGGCGCTCACCCTGACGCTGTACAATAGGCTCTGCCAGACCTAACTCGTTTACACGCTTTTCCATGATGCGTACAACACGCTCCATGGCATCTTCATTTACCTGTGCCTCTGGAGTATCTTCTGCTTCCAGCACCACATGGGTACCACCCTGCAGGTCAAGACCCTGTCTAATAGACTGAGCAAGTGGTGATACGAAGGCGAAGAATACGCCAATAGTGATGACAACAGCAGCCAGAAGCTTTAACAAACTTTCCTTTCTCAACTACTTCCATCCCTCTTTCAATTATTATTTAATCGGAGCATTTAATTTCTCCATTTGTAGTGAGCACATAATCCACCGGAACATCGTGGTTTTCCACTGCGAAATCATCAAAAATCTGACAATCATAGGCAATGGCCACTTTATAAGCCCGGTTTATCTTTTTTAAGAAAATATCGTAATATCCGCCACCCTTGCCAATTCGATGGCCCTTCCTGTCAAAGGCAATGCCGGGAACAATTACCAGATCTATATCATCATGGTTTACTTCCTGATAAACATCCTTCTTGACCGTACGGATACCAAACACACCAGTGGTAAGCTCGGACATGCTTTTAAGCCGGGCTGCATTCATTACGCCGCTTTCCGTATCCACGATATATGGCACACAAAGACATTTTCCGTCAGCTAATACCTGACGCAAAATTTTGTCAGTATGAACCTCATCCTCTACGGAAACATAACAAAATATGCAATCTGCCTTTTTGTATAGGTCCATTTCCTTAAGCTTATTAAAAATGGTGATACTGTCTTTTTCCCGTTCATAGCGGCTCATGGAACGCCTTTTTACCAACGCGTCATGCCGCAAATTCCTCTTTGTCGCTTTAACAGATGCTTTAACAGATATTTCCATAATTCTGCCTTTTTCCTTTACTTACTTTCTTCGGCCTCTTTTTCAGCGTTATACTTGGCAACAGCCTCCTGCTGCTCATGCTCCAGCTCTTCCTTGGTTACATAGTCTGTACCAATCATTGGCTTGGCCACCTCGATGACTACGCCCTTGGAGACCTCAATCATAACGGTGTTTTCCCGGACAGAATCCACAACACCCATGATACCACCCCGGGTAACAACCTTGGTACCCTTTTGCAGTCTGGCCAGCATATCCTGCTGCTTCTTCTGCTGTTTTTTCTGTGGACGGTACAACAACAAATAAAATAACAATACCATTAATAAAATAGGCGCATAAGAGCTAATTGCAGCAAAATCGCTATCACTCATATTTTATCCTCCTTAGTCTGCCTTCTTGGCAGCATAATTATAATTGTCAAGGAAATTCCGGCGGAACTCGCCAAACCTTTCCTCAATAATCGACTGACGCATTTCCTGCATAAACCGCTGCAAAAAGCGCAGATTATGCAAAGATAACAGTCTCAAGCCAAAGATTTCATTGGCCCGGACCAGATGTCTTATATATGCCCGGCTGAAATTACGGCAGGCATAGCAATCACAATTCTCTTCCAACGGGCGGAAATCACTGGTAAATTCGGCATTTTTCATGACTAATCTGCCATTCCAGGTCATGGCGGTACCATTTCTGGCCACCCGGGTCGGGAATACACAGTCAAACATATCTATGCCGTGCATTACACCTTCCACCAGACAATCCGGTGTTCCAACCCCCATAAGATACCGTGGCTTATTGGCTGGCAGCTGCTTTACCGTATGATCCAGCATTTCATACATAAGCTCCTTAGGCTCTCCTACACTGAGACCGCCCACAGCATAGCCTGGAAAATCCATCTCCACCAGCTCATTTACACTGCGGGTACGGAGATCCTTATACATACCACCCTGGATAATACCAAACAAGCCCTGATGAGGACTGGTCATTACATCCTTACACCGCTGAGCCCAACGGGTAGTACGGGCCGTGGAAGCTTTAGCATAATCATAATCAGCTGGATACGGAATGCATTCATCAAAGGCCATAACAATATCTGACCCCAAATCCATCTGAACCTGCATGGATACTTCCGGGGAAAGGAACTTCTTGGACCCATCTATATGGGACCGGAAGGTAACTCCCTCCTCCGTAATTTTCCGTAGATCGCCTAAGCTGAACACCTGGAAGCCACCACTATCGGTCAGAATAGCTCCATCCCAGTTCATGAATTTATGCAAACCACCGGCTTCCTTTACCAAAGGTGACCCAGGACGCAAAAACAAATGATATGTATTGCTGAGAATAATACCGGCCCCAAGATCTTTCAGCTCCTCTGGAGATACGCCCTTTACAGAGGCCTGTGTTCCCACTGGCATGAATATAGGTGTCGGGAAGCTGCCATGAGGGGTATGGATAATACCAGCTCTGGCTCCGGTAACCGGATCCTGCTTGATTAATTCATAGGTTATAGCTGGCAAATTCTCGCCTCGCTTTCATATTATTATCACAGACTCTAACTGAATTATCATACCATAAAAAGCCTGTTCTTTCAACTACTGGAAAGAACAGGCTTCACTTGATTAAAAGAGGCTCAGCTGGTCACTCTCATCCATGCCATCAAGACAGCCATGGACTCGGAGGGCCTCAATACTTGTTTTGGTAATTCCGGTGCGTTTCTTCAAATTTTCTATGGAAGAAAATGGACCGGCTTTTCGTTTTTCTACTATGGATTTGGCATCGACGCCGCCCAGACCCGTAAGGGTCGTAAATGGCGGCAACAGAGCATTTTCCTCTGTAACCATCTGGAAACGATCCGCCCCAGATTTATACAGGTCTACCTTCTTGACTGTAAACCCTCTGATGTACATCTCCCAGGCCAGCTGGAGAACAACATACAGCTCCTTTTCCTTATCATCCATCTTATCCTTGGCTGCCAGTTCCTCCATCTTTTCCTTCACTGCCTTTTGGCCCCGGGAAATAATATCCGAATCAAAGGCCGCCGCTCGGATGGAGAAATAAGCTGCATAATAGGCCAGAGGATAATGGACCTTACAAAAGGCAATGCGATAGGCCATCATAACGTAAGCCGTAGCATGCGCCCGCGGGAACATATACTTAATCTTTTGGCAAGACTCAATATACCACTCCGGTATGCCGGTTTTCCGCAGAATTTCCACCACATCAGGGTCAATGCCCTTGCCCTTACGCACCTTCTCCATGGTCTTAAAAGCCAAAAGGGGCTCTACGCCATTATGCATGAGATACATCATAATGTCATCACGGGCTGCAATTGCATTCTGCAAGGTGCAGGTACCAGCCCGTATAAGATCCTGGGCATTCCCCAGCCATACGTCAGTACCATGGGAAAAACCGGATATCCGCACCAAATCCGAGAAGCAGCTTGGATGGGTGTCATCAATCATCTTCCGGGTAAAATCCGTTCTGAACTCCGGAATACCAAAGGTGCCGGAAGTAGCTCCCAACTCCTCCGCCGTCACCCCCAAGGCATTGGTACAATTGAAAAGGCTAAGAGTAGCCGGGTCGTCAAAAGGAATAGTTTTTGGATCACGATGAGTAAGGTCCTCCAGCATTTTTATCACCGTCGGATCATCGTGGCCCAGAATATCCAGCTTAACCAATCGACTGGATATGGAATGATAATCGAAATGAGTTGTAATTGTAGCTGAAGTCTTGTCATCGGCCGGATGCTGAAGTGGCGTAAAGAAATGCACGTCCATATCCCTCGGCACAACCATGATGCCTGCCGGATGCTGACCAGTGGTTCGTTTAACCCCATTGCAGCCAATAGCTACTTTATTTATGTAAGCCTCCCGCTTGGTCTGGCCCTTTTCCTCATAATACTTTCGCACAAAGCCATAGGCGGTTTTTTCCGCCACAGTACCAATTGAACCGGCTCTGAATACGTTATCCTTGCCAAAGAGCTCCTCTATGAGCCACCGGCTGATATTCCCCGGAGAAGTTCAAGTCTATATCTGGAACCTTATCACCATCAAAGCCCAGGAACACCGCAAACGGAATTTCATGACCGTCCTTGATCATATTGGTGCCACAAATCGGACAATCCTTATCCGGCAGGTCATAGCCACAGCCATAGGAGCCATCGGTAATAAACTCACTGTGCTTGCAATGTGGGCACCGCCAATGAGGCGGCAACGGATTTACCTCGGTAATGTCTGTCATGGTAGCCACAAAGGAGGAACCTACAGAACCTCGGGAACCTACCAAATAACCGTCCAAATTGGACTTGCGCACCAGCTTATGGGCAATCAAATACAACACCGAGAAGCCGTGGGCAATAATCGGCTTAAGTTCCTGATCGATACGGGCCTGAACGATTTCCGGCAACACCTCACCGTACATACTCTTGGCCTTGTTGTAGGTCATGGAGGTTATTTCCTCGTCCGCCCCTGGAATCATCGGCGAATACAGCTCATCAGGAATCGGCTTAAATTTCTCGCACATTTCCGCGATTTTTCTCGGATTAGTCACCACAGCCTCATAGGCTGCTTCCTCACCTAGATACTGGAATTCTGCCAACATTTCCTCCGTAGTCCGGAGATACAACGGCGGCTGCAAATCAGCATCATCAAAGCCCTTGCCCTTCATGAGAATAGCCCGATAAATCTGGTCCTCCGGATTGAGAAAATGTACATCACAGGTGGCAATCAAAGGCTTATTTAACTTCTTGGCCAGCTCCGCCACCTTTAAATTTATCTTAATAAGGTCATTATCGTCCTTTATATTCGGAAAATCATCACTTCTTACCAGGAATTCATTGTTGCCAATAGGCTGAATTTCCAGATAATCGTAGAAATCAGCTATTTTTAGCAGTTCTTCCTCACTCTGTTCTGCCACAATAGCCCGGATAAGCTCCCCAGCTTCACAGGCGGAACCAATAATCAGCCCTTCCCGATACTCCTGAATAAGCTGCCGTGGCAATCGCGGAGTACGATGGAAAAAGCGCAGATGAGCCATGGTTATCAGCTTATAGAGATTGCGCAGACCATTGGGATTTTTCGCCAGCAAAATTATGTGATTTGCCCGCTTTTGCTCGTAATCCTCCCCTACCAGGTATCCTTCCACGCCGTAGATAATCTTTATATCCAGTGGTTTACGGCCAAATACCTTTTCCATGGCTTCCGGGAAGGCCTGAACAACGCCGTGATCCGTAATGGCAATAGCCGGCCACCCCCACTTCACAGCCGTATTAATCAGGCTGCTGGCCGAAGCCACCGCATCCATATTACTCATGGTGGTGTGACAATGAAGCTCTACCCGTTTTTCCTCCGCATTGTCCTTACGGGTTTCCACATCCACCAACAGTACACTGTCAGCAAAAAATACGTAGTCATTATCGTATTTATCGTAACGGGCAGAACCCTTAATCTTTATGGTCCCACCACCCTTGGCAGCCTTTTTCAGACGACCCAGAACCTTTTCATAGCCCTCTGTTTCCTTCAAAAAGGCCTTACAGTTGATACCCTCTGTATTATCCGCAACAGCAAACAGGAGTAAATTTGTAGTCTGGAAACTACGGCCATCTACTCCGGCAATGGTACCCTGTACCACCACATCCTTCATTTCACCTTCGATTTCCGAAATAGGCGTAATTTCGCCAATAATGCTGTTACCATAAACCAGCGGACTATCGTCATCACCAATAGGAACAGCTGCCCGCCGAGTTCTGGTTGGCGGTTTGGCGCCGCCCCCACCAGAGGCAGGTGCACTTGGGCTAAAGCTGCCATTACCGCCGCCCCCCTGGGCCGGCTTCGGTGCAGGAGCCTGTGCCGCCTCCAAGGCAGCCTTGTATTCCTTAGTCTCATAGACTTCGTTTTGCACCGATACTTCAATTTCCTCAAATACCGCCTGGCAGTCCAGTCGAATAGGATACCCAATTATCTTTATGGCCGCTTCCCGGAGCTTGGTGAAAATATCATACTCCTCCAGTAAATACTTACTGAAGTCCCCGTGAACCTGCAAAAGAATATTATCATCATTGTAAATGCGGTTGGAATTCAGGAGTACATGCCTGGCTCCCTGGTTTTCCTTAACGGCATAGGACACCAGCTTTTCCCAGTTCTGCTCCACAATCTTATTTAATTTCATGGCAGTCTGGTAAATAATTACCTTGGCCACCTTATTTTTTTTCGCTACAAAATCCGCTACCCGATTCAATAAATCATCGGCTATTTCCGGCATAGTCCACACCAAAATCTCCCAGGTATTGGTAGCCAGAGAAATTTCCACATGACGAATAAAGCCGCCCTTCAGCAGCTTTTCTTCGTCAGTATTAATAGCCATCCCCATCGCTAATTCAGACAACATACGGCTATTCTTTGGGACTATACATAATTTTTCTGTCATATCCGAGACCTTACCCCTGAAATTTTCGATTAATACAATTCTTTATCCGATTTTTGAGCAAAATTCGCAAAAGTCTCGATGGTTTTATCACGGTCCAGCAGGGTCAGCTCCACCAGCTCTTTATCCTGGCAATTACCTTTTATAAAATCATAGATTTTTTCATCCTTAAAACCAATATCCGCCGCGTCTTCAGCAGTATTGCCAAAGTATATCTTATGGATATTGGCCCAGATAGCTGCACTTAAACACATTGGGCAGGGATAACAGCTCGTATAAAGCTCTGTCCCAGCCAAATCATGGGTCCCAAGCTTTTGGGACGCGTCGCGAATGGCTTCCATTTCCGCATGACAGGTAGGATCATTATTCTTCAGCACTTTATTGTGACCACGGCCCACTATCTGGCCATTTTTCACAATAACCGCCCCAAAGGGTCCCCCCTCATTAAGTGTGAGATTTTTATCCGCTTCCTTTTTGGCTTCCAACATGTAATCCATTTTCCACAGTCCTTGATTCTATACTAGATAATTAATCTTTCTTCGACTCATCCTCTTGCGTTTTTTTCTTGGCTGGTCGGCCACGACGTGGACGCCCGGCCGTGCGATTGTTGGAGGTACGGGAATTAGTATTAGCGTTATGGGTTCTGGACCGGGCCGGCTTCGAACGAGTGGTACGTGTACCATTGCCCTTCTTACTGGTCTTTACAGAATTATCCTTCCCCTTGTTTGCTCCCTGGGCATTGGCTTCCAGCTTCACAGCGGCCACAATAGCTGCTGCTTCTGCCTCCACATCTTCCCCGGAAAGGGCTTCCTCGGACAGGGCTTCCATAACGATTTCAATCATATCCCGTTCGCAGTCCACGCCCTCAAGATTAATCTCCCGAACTTCAGCGGACTGGTTATCCAAGGCTGCAGAAGAGGTTGCCTCCTCTGCCATTTCCGTAGCTGTAACCGAAGCCTTATAGATGCCCCGCAGCACCTTGTAGATGGCCTTTATCTTCTTGTAAAGGTCACCGCCCTCTTTACGGCCCATCAGCTTATTCAGCATATGGTAAAATTCCATCTTGGTGGTGGAATCCTGCAGAGCCTTGTAAATATGCTCTGCCTGACGGTAGTTAATCAAAATCTTGTGATTAATCTTAATGGTATTAAGGATTTTCGTGCAGATGGACTGATAAGCCCGCTTGGTTTTTTCATCCCCGGAAATTGTCTCGGAGGTATCAGCGGTCTTTTCCTGACTATCCGGCATTTCAGCTGTTTTCTCCTCATTAACTGGGGAAACAGCCTGCTTGTTTGCCATTACCGGTTCAGCTGTAATATTATCATCAGTATCTATCTCGATAATGACGTCCTGATCGCTTTCATCAATAGCCTCGTTATTCTGATGCTTTAAAGCCATATTGATATCCTTGCAACGGAAAATTGTTTTCCGGTCCCGCTTCTGAGCCATGGCGATGGCCGCATCATAGCCTTTATCCCGGCTGATAATATAGTAGTTATTATCCTCCGAATAATCACAGATAAGGGCGGTAATCAGCTGAAAATCCAAGGCGTTTTCCACGCCATTTTCGATTTTCATGAATTTAATTACCCCCTGGGTCTGCATTATTTTCTGCACCACGTCGATTTTCAGGGTATCGGCCTTATCGCTGTAAAACAGATAAACTATATCCGTGGACACAAGGCTTTCAATCCCTGTTAAGCCCTCATTATGAACATTTTCATAATCAATATAAAAATTAGCCACTTGTTACCATCCTATTCTGGAATGCCCTGCTGGCATCCACCAAAACCGACTATACTTCCTTGCGGTCCACCGGTACCGTGTGCAGCTCCAAATCCGGGTTATTATCCGTAATCCAGCCTAAAGCCCATTCATTGTTTACCAACAATACCGGATTCTCCCGCCGGTCATAAACAAACATACCTCTATCTGCGCCCCTAAGGCTGGCCGGAGTGACCTCCCGACCATCATTAAAGGTCATCCAGCGAGCCACCTCATATGGCTGCATGTTCATTATAATATCCACGCCGTATTCATTCTTCAGACGATATTCCAGCACTTCAAACTGCAAGGTACCTACAGTTCCCACAATAAAGGACTCTGTACCAGCGCCAGCCTGCTGGAAGAGCTGAATAGCCCCCTCCTGGGTGAGCTGTTCAACACCCTTGACAAATTGCTTGCGCTTCATAGTATCCTTGGCCTGAATACGGGCAAACTTCTCTGGTGGAAATACAGGGAATGCTTCGTATTCAAACTTATGGGAACTATCGCACAAAGTATCACCTATACCAAATATTCCCGGATCAAAGAGTCCCACAATATCCCCTGGATAGGCTTCCTCAACAATCTGACGATCTTGAGCCATAAACTGCTGTGGCTGGGCCAACTTGATCGGCTTACCGGACCGCTCATGATACACGCTCATGCCCCGCTCAAATTTACCAGAGCAAATGCGAATAAAGGCCAATCTGTCCCGATGAGCAGGATTCATGTTAGCCTGAATTTTAAATACAAAGGCGGAAAATTTCTCATCCTCTGGCTTAATAAGGCCATCAGAGGATTTTCTTGCCTGTGGCTCCGGTGCCAGCTTTAAATATTCCTCCAGGAAATTCTGCACACCAAAGTTAGTCATTGCCGAACCAAAGAACATTGGTGTCAGCTCGCCTCTGGCCACCTTCTCCAAATCAAAGTCCTCACCGGCCATATCCAACAGCTCAATATCATCCATCAAGGTCTGATGTGCTTCCTGGCCCAGCATTTCAGCGAACTCCGGATCATCCAAGGAACCAGTAACCGAAGCACGGGTATTCTGACCATGGGAAGTATCGTCCTCAAAGAGCTCAATTTGCTTCTTCTGGCGGTCATAAACGCCAAAATACTTGCCATCAGTACCAATAGGCCAGTTCATCGGATAGGAGCGAATGCCCAATACATTTTCCAGCTCGTCCATCAAATCAATTGGTGCCTTACCGAAACGGTCCAGCTTATTTACAAAGGTGAAAATCGGAATTCCCCGCTGTTTGCAGACTTTAAAGAGCTTCTTGGTCTGTGCCTCGACACCCTTGGCAACATCAATAATCATTACGGCGCTGTCTACCGCCATAAGAGTACGATAGGTATCCTCCGAAAAGTCCTGATGCCCTGGGGTATCAAGGATATTGATACAATAATCCCCGTAATTAAACTGCAAAACTGAAGAAGTTACGGAAATACCACGCTGTTTCTCTATCTCCATCCAGTCAGATACCGCATGATGAGCCGTCTTTCTGGACTTAACGGAACCTGCCAGATGAATGGCACCTCCGTACAAAAGCAGCTTCTCTGTAAGGGTAGTTTTACCGGCATCCGGGTGGGATATTATGGCGAAGGTACGCCGTCTCTTTATTTCATCAGTCAACTGTGACAAAGTTTATTCCTCCACTAATCATATTGCAAATTCTCCAGCCCAATATAAAGCTTGGGCTCTGCTAAAACATACCCATACATTTTATATTATGTCATCGTTAAATTCAAGCTTTTCCCACTAACTCGGAAACGTGGCCAATACCCCGCTTTTCCAGATACGCATCAATGCCTTCAGCCACCCGAACTACCGCATCCGGATGAACAAAATTCTCGGCACCTACCGCCACCGCACTGGCCCCAGCCAGCAAAAATTCAATGGCATCCTCGGCCGTAGCAATACCTCCCAGCCCCAGAATAGGGATTTTTACTGCCTTAGCCACCTGATAAACCATCCGCACGGCAATTGGCTTCACCGCTGGACCAGACAAACCACCAGTAACATTCCCCAGAAGCGGTTTCCAGGTATTTATGTCAATTACCATGCCCGTAAGAGTGTTGATCAAGGCCAGTGCATCCGCTCCAGCCTCCTCCACCGCCTTGGCCATTAGGGTAATATCCGTAACATTAGGTGACAGCTTTACAATAACCGGTTTACTGGTGTGGGACTTTACCTCTTTGGTAACAGCAGCCGCAGCTTTTGGATCGGTACCGAATACAATCCCACCTTCCTTCACATTCGGGCAGGAAATATTCACCTCAATACCGTCAACGCCCTCCACATCCAGTTTTTCAGCCATTATGCCATAGTCCTCAACGGAACTACCGGAGAAATTGGCAATAAACGCTGTGTTAGGCGCCTCTTTTCTTACCTTGGGAAGAATATCCCGTAAAAAAACATCAATACCGGGGTTTTCCAGCCCAATACAGTTAAGCATTCCCGCAGGAGTTTCAGCAATACGCACCCCTTCATTACCTGCTCTTGGCAGTGGAGTCAGGCCCTTGGAGATAATAGCTCCCACCTGATTTAAATCCAAAAAATCCTTGTATTCAAGGCCAAAGCCGAAGGTTCCGGATGCCCCCATTACTGGTGTTGCCATCTGGATTCCGGCAAAATTCGTTGCCAATCGTTTCATATTCATCAACCAAATACCTCCACACCATCGAATACCGGACCGTCTGCGCAAACCTTCCAGCGCTTGCCACTCTTTCCTGCAAAGGTACAGCCCAGGCACACGCCTATACCGCAGGCCATGCGTTTTTCCAAGGATACTTCACACTCAATTCCCTGTTTTATAGCCAGCTCTGCTATGCCCTTCATCATGATGGTTGGACCACAAACCTTAATGTGGCGGATATCCGGGTACTTCGCTAAAATATCCGGTATAGCATCAATCGCGAATCCTTTCCGTCCATAAGAGCCATCATCCGTGGTATAAATCAATTTTTCTGCAAAATCCTCTACGAAATCGCTCCAAAAAAGTTCCTTATGATTGCGCACACCAAAGAGAATAACTGGCTTAGGCCCAGTTATTTCCTCACTCAAATGCCGGGCGGTATAAATAATTGGCGCGATACCTACGCCACCACCAATAAGCAGGGTCCGGCCTGCTTCTTTGAAGGAAAAGCCCTTGCCTAATGGTCCTTCAACACTAATAGGAGAACCTTCCTCTAATAAGGCCAGCTCCTGTGTCCCCTTACCAGCCTTGCGATATACCAATAAGAGCAGACCATTTTCCTTGTCCACATCGGCTACACCAAAGGGACGGCGCAAATAAGTACTGCCCATTTCATTCTTTATCATGACAAACTGACCTGGCTTGGCCTCGGCAACCACCTGAGGGCATTCCAAAACCAAAGCACTAACATCAGCAGATAATTCCGTATTGGAAACTATATTGCCAATCTCCACAAGCTTTTTTGTTGCATTCATTACGAACTCACCTCACCCAATTATTAAACCATATTATCGCTTTTTTCGCCACTATCCGACATAATAAAAAAGCACTTTGGGATAATCACAAAGTACTTTTTAACATTCATTTTTTCTCTATTCCACAACTTCCAGCAAAAAGCTCACTGGACGGAAGCCGTCGTTGCAGGAAATCATGGCCGAGCGAGGATTTTTCATCCAGCCATCGTAGAAATTCTCCGCCCCGTGGGCCAAAGCCATCACAAAGGGCGACATGGTTTCCCAGGCACTTTCGCACATTCCCTCCGGCCGCTGCCAGCCATCGGCAATAAACACCTGCCCTTCCACCATGTCACAGGCATGCTCTATGGGATTTTCATATTCCGCCATCAAATCTTGATAACAAGCCTTCCGCTTAACCGTAATCCGAACCTGTTTCATATCTGAATTCACTTCCCTATATAGCTATTGGCAACTCATTTGTATTTTTCCATTATAGCCTGCAAATGCTCCTTGAAGCCCTCCACCACCGTTGGTGGCCCCATTACCTCTATGGCTTCCCCAAACTGCACCAGCCAACTGTAGAACGACACTGTAGCGTAGATATTAACCTTCATTTTGAAATGCTTATCGTCCAACCGCTTAATATCCACATCTTTACCAAACCGGTCCACCATATTGGTGATAATGCTGTTAGCACATTTAAGCTCCACTGTCCGCTGCTTTTCCTCATCAGCCATCATACTAAATGAGCTGCGAGAATATTTTTCAAAGAGGTCAGTCTCCGGTTTTCTCGCCGGAGAATTGGTTACCACCAGTGATGAGCCATCAATACGGTCAATGCGAAAAGTCTTGGTTTTCCCGGCTGCTTCCTCATAGCCTACCAAATAGTAATGGTCTTCATTCCAAATAGTAAAATACGGACTGATATTGTATACCTTACCATCGTGTTTATGGTACAGTTCCTTTTTTAGATCATAGACATTGTATTTAAACTCAATACGCCTGCGCTTATTTATGGCTTTGGCCAGCTTATCCACCGTTATATTAACATATTTGGAATAGGGCTTGATATTGGCATTGATATTTTTATTCCAAACAAGCTCTTCTGCCTGATATTTACTGCACAGCTGCTTGATACGATTGATTAGAATATTGGTTGACTTGGTAGAAATAATTTTGGCCGCCGAAACCGCATCCACCAACATTTTCAAATCGGAAAATTCAAATATTCTTTCTCCCATGTAGAAAGAATTGTTGGCCGACTTGGTTACAATAACATCGTAGCCAGATGAAATCAACAGATCCACATCATCCTTCACGGTCTTGCGGTTGACTGATAAGCCCTGTTCCCGCATCTTTTCAATGATCTCGTTGGTGGACAGTTGATGCTCCTGATCCGTTTCTTCATTCAGCACCTTCAACAATTGCAACAGTCTCGCTTTTTTATTGCCCTTTACCCCTTTGGAAACCGCTGTGGAATCAATATTTCCATCATTAATATATTCATAGGCCATAAATCTTCCCCCTAAATCATATAGTTTTGCAACAACCAATAGGCAGTGAGACCAACAATTATGCTATAGGCCAAACTATGCGTTTTAGCCGCCACCGGAATTACGCACAAAGCCGCCAGCATTTCAATATTCGTAACAGAAAATCTAAAGCCGCTGCCGGCATCGCCAAAAATTGATACAAAAATCAGGGCACCAAATACCGAGGTGGGTACATATTTCAACCAAAGAGCCAAAGCTGTTGGCAGAGGTCGCCTTCCCAGTATGGCCAAAGGCAAAATTCTGGAAATATAGGAGGTACAGAACAAGCCAAAAATACATAGAATAATATCACTGTAACTCATTTTTCACCAACTCCATCCCCATTATCCCATACGGCTCCCACAACAGCCGCTACAATAGTTGCTACTACAACATTCAGCATATTGTCCAGCCACAGGGACAAAACCAATGCCAAAATGCCCCCCAGTACGCCGATAGCCACCAGCTTAAAGGTCTTAAAATGAAATGACCACAAACCAATAAACATGGCTATCAAGGCATAGCTCACCAGTCCGGTATCAATATATACGGCACTGCCCAGTATAACCCCCGCTACCGTTGCCAAAACCCATCCCATATGGGAAACAAAATTTAAACCAAAGGCCTGTTTAGGAGTCCAGGTTGAATTATCTTTCTGGAACTCCACGCTGTTAACTGCAAAGGTTTCATCCACAATTTCCTGAGCATATATTGCCCGATATAAAATATTTTCCTTGGAAATATACTGATTTAAAATCAGGCCGTACAATAAGTGCCGTAAATTCACGATTCCTACGGTTATTATTATGGGAATAATTCCTGTATTGGCCCCAATCATGGCCAAGGCAATAAACTGACCGCTGCCGGCAAACAAAAACACGGACATTAAGGCCATCAAAAAGGGATCCATCCCCACTTTTTCCCCTAAAATTCCGCAGGCAACCCCCAAGGGTACATAACCAAAACAGATGGGCCACGCCGCTTTAAAGACCTGTTTGTTAAAATACTGACCCAAGATACCATCCCCCGTATTTTCATTAAAAATCTACAAAATTACCCTTATGGAAAATCTGTACTTTGCTGCCATCTTCCCTTGTTCCCACAACTTCCAAATCCGCCGTACCAATCATGAAATCCTCGTGTACCAGCGAATCATTTACTCCATGCTGCAAAAGCTCCACACTATCCATTTTCTCTCCACCTTCTATACAGGTAGGATAGGCCTTGCCAAAAGCCAAGTGGCAAGCAGCATTCTCATCAAACAAGGTATTATAAAACAGTATGCCACTATTGGAAATCGGTGAATCAAAAGGTACCAAGGCAACCTCCCCCAAATATTTGGCTCCCTCATCCGTTTCCAAAAGTTGCTTCAATACCTCTTCTCCCTTGGTAGCACTGTACTTCTCAACTTTTCCAGCTTTAAATTCCAACCGGATTCCATCAATAACATTTCCCTGATAAATAAGGGGTTTAGAGGCATATACCACCCCATCCACTCCCTTACGGTCCGGTAAGGAATATACTTCTTCCGTTGGCATATTGGCCACAAATACCACCTGATCAGCGGCCACCTCCGCGCCACCAGCCCAAATATGTCCCTTAGGTAATTTAACAGTTAAATCCGTTCCCAAGCTATTGGTATAGTGCAGGGATACCAGCTTTTCCTTGTTCAAAAAATCCGTGGCTTTTTTCATAAAAGCAATATGCTTTTCCCATTCTTTTACCGGGTCATTATTGGCTTCAATACGTACTGCCTGGAAAATTGCCTGCCATAATTTTTCCACCGCTTCTTCTGTGCCCACCTGGGTAAACACCTTGCTGGCCCAGGCCGGAGTGGGAACCGATACCACACACCAGCGCAGCTCATTGTTCATCATAGCCCGACGATACTCTAAAAGAGCCTGTCCCGCTGATAACTGCGCCCGCCGCAGCTTATCCTTGTCCACATCCTTAAATATGGACGGATCAGAGGCATGTATAGACACTACTGCTGCACCTTTGGCCTTAAAATCCATAAACATGTCATAACGCCATTTAGGAAATTCATCAAAAACCTCATTGGCTGCCCCTAAATAACGTATCTTGGCAAATTGCTCATCACTCCAATTTATTTTCACATCCCGGCAACCAGCCGCAAATCCCGCCTTGGCTACCCGACGGGCGAAATCTGCACATTCAATAGGGGCATTAATTACCAATAATTGCTCAGACTGTATATTTACTCCAGTTTTTACCACTAATTCTGCATATTTATTTAATAGCTTGTCCATTTTTCTTCCCTTTCCTGACTAAACATAAGTATTGTATCCATTCTATAACTATTAGCGGTTATATGCAATATTTACCATAAAATATTCATAATTTTTACCAAATTCCAGCAATGTTTCCGCAATGTATTAATATTAATTAATATTATTTTGATAAATAACAGCAATATAATCCCTTGCCTTTTGTTATTAAATATGGCTATAGTGAATAAATAATGATACAATAAGCTAAGTATTAATACTTTCTGATTAATTGTACTCTACCTAGGAGGATATCAAATGTTTGCCGCACGTCAAACTTCCATTATCTTATCTGTAACTTTTATTGCTTTATTATCGGCATTTTGGTTTTTTCCATCCTTTGCCTTTATATTTTTTATTTCCCTGTTAATTCAACTACTTCTCTGCTCCATTGTGGATAAGCTGGCCATAAAGCTGCCTCGTGGATTAGCTGCTGGAATAACTCTCCTGTTATTTCTTTTGATTTTGTTGGGATTGACTTCCTTGGTGTCTGTTTCCTTTATTCCGACTGCTTCCAGCTTTATCCGGGACCTGCCGGCTTTGGCCATGAATTTACAAAATCTGCAAATCTTCCAAGAGTTTCCTGATATCACCGCCAGTTTGGATGATATATGGGGACAGTTAGCCTCTCTCAGCTCCAACATTTTAAAACAATCCATTAACATCATTGTTTCTACCTTTAATAAAATAATTGATTTTGTAATTATTATTTTTGTAACCTTCTATTTATTAAAGGACGGTCTTAAAGTAAAAAGCTTCCTGGCCTCCTTGTTTCCCCGCAAAGATAAAGTCAGGGTCATCAGCCTTTTTAATTCCATGCTCAACTCCCTGCAAATCTATGTCCGCAGCCAGCTTCTCATGTGCTGTATCACCGGGGTGGTTGTTTATGCTTACTTCACCTTCATGGGGGTCAAATATGCTTCAGTATTTGCCGTAATCTCTGGTATCTGTGAATTTGTACCAGTACTTGGACCAACTATAGCTTCCATCTTTGGCATCATGCTCACAGCTACAGATGCTCCCTTCCTTATCATTCAGACCGCCTGCTTCTATCTGATTATGACCCAGATAAATCATAATCTGGTCTACCCTAACATTGTAGGCAAATCCCTGCACCTCCATCCACTGACTGTTATTCTGGGTGTAGTATTTGGCGGCGAGGTTCTTGGCACCGCCGGAATGTTTTTGGCCGTTCCCTGCATTGTGGTAGTCAAGCACCTCATTGAAGATATTTATAACAGCGAACAGAATTTAAAGAAAATAACGGAAAAAAATACCAATATGAATCAAACATGATTATATAATTCGTTCCACAAAAAAATGACTGCTCAGCAGTCATTTTTTCTTGCAAACTATTTTCTTGTTACCGTAATATAATCCTTCAAATCCCGTCTGACAGGAATATTTTCCCCATATACACTATCCACAAAGCCTACCCGTAGTATCATCTGTGGTGGTGTTATAAGCTTCAGTGATTTTTGCAGGGCGATTCTACGCTCCGGATTTTCCACTGCATAGCTCATAGGCTGCATCTCAACATTGTTACGGACCGCATACAGCCACAGCTCCATCAATCTCATGCCGGCATTAACATAATCCCGGGGAGTATCATTGTCGGCAATTACAATAAATCCACCACAATTTTCTGTCTGGGATACCGCCATATCATATCCCTGCTGGGCAAATTTATCTCCCTTAGCACTTTCCCGGGAAACGAACAAATAATACAAGGCCTTCTTAAAGCCACTCATACCCATCTGATCTGCTGAAATACCATCCTTCTTGCTGGTAACCTCACCATTGGAAAATCTCAGCCAATCTGCCAGCTCGTCCCGGATAGACTGATTGTTTTGCTGATCAGCCGCCGCTGCCAGGGTCTCCTTTTTTATAGCTTCATATTCATCACTATGCTTTGAATAAAAGGTCGTTCCATGAATTCCGTGTAATCCTTCCTGGAATAATTCCGGAATCGGACTATCCGTATAATCACGCTTATCTGTATGCCGCCGTTTCATCAATGCGATTAAGCCTTCATCAACAGCATTACCATTTTTCTTGTAATTAATGGTGACCGTTTGGCCATTATCACTAACATGATGGCTGGCATTATAGCCATAGGCCTCAAAAGCCAAAATACAGCTGCGGGCATAAGCACCCATGGATATATACATTTCACGCTTCAGAGGATCCACCGCTGGCAAAGCCCTGCTCTCATCCAAGGAAATAACTATTTTACCTTCATCAGGATAAACATCCGTTTTCCACATTTGGGCGTTATGGGAACTTGGTGCCAAAGAGCCATAATATAATATCTGTGCGGTTTCATTATCCAGACCTTCTACCATAATATTGGTATCCACTTCCACCGTCCGTCCGGATATTCCCAAAAGCAAAACAAACATTAAAATTAATGAACCTATAAACCATATTAACATTTTTTTCATGCTTGCCTCCCAAAAATACCTTTAATATTTCAAGTAAACCACAAGCGACCTGCCTTGTCAATGGTACCCAATTCTCAAATATGTCTGCGATTAAAGCGACTTTTATTAAGTAATTAACATTTTTTTCCGATATAAAAAATAAGCGAAGGAGGGTGAGTTTACAATGAGTAAGATCAGCAACAGCTTAGATATTTTACTTGAATTACAAAATCAATCAAAAGTTAATAAGACTTCTAAAACTTCCAAAGCATCCAATAATAACCAAACAGCATCCTTTGCTGACATATGGGCCAAGGTTCAGAAGCAGCAACAGGAATGGGATCAGCTGATGGACGAACTTGATATTGCTCAATATAAACTGGCACTTTCTGACAGATTTTGGTCCAGTCAGGCGGATGCCAATAAACACCTGCGTAATTACGCCCAACGCCACCAAAAAGAAATTACCCAGAAGAATCTGGCCGATGTTACCTCGGCTATTATGCACCTGCGCCAGTTAAATTCCGGCTTTAACGCCAATATAGACCCAGAAATGGCCAAAAATGTGGAAAAGAAGCTGCAAAGTGCTATGAACGAGATAATC
>CACZYN010000018.1 GCA_902785445.1 uncultured Anaerovibrio sp. | reverse complement strand
GGATTCCGTTATGGATTTGGAACCAATATATATTCGTAAATCTGAAGCCGAAGTGTTGTGGGAAAAGCGCCAGGCTAACAAGCAGCAGGAGGCACAATGATTACATTTCGTCAGATGGTGCCGGAGGATGCGGATGCAGTGGCAGTAGTGGAGGAAAAATGCTTTGCTACTCCCTGGTCAAGGGAATCCTTTTGGCGGGATGCTTCCAGCAGTGATGCTTACTATTTATTGGCCATTGATGAAGAGTTAAATCGGGTAGTGGGCTATGTGGGCTGTTGGATACTGGCCTATGAGGGTAGTATCACCAATGTGGCCATTGATCCGGAATATCGTCGTCAGGGAATTGGCCGGAAAATGCTGTTAAAGCTCATTGAAATAGTGAAGGAAAAAGGCGTAACGGCCCTCACCTTGGAAGTGCGCGTGTCCAATGAACCGGCCATTAAGTTGTATGAAGGACTGGGCTTTTCCAGTGTGGGACAACGGCCGAAATATTATACTAATCCGGTGGAAGCAGCAGAAATCATGTGGAATACTCATATATAGAAGTTTGCAAACGGAGAGAATATGAATACAGAAAAAATACTAACATTGGCAATAGAATCCAGCTGTGATGAGACCTCAGCAGCGGTTTTGCAAGGCGGGCGAAAGGTCTTATCCAATATTATTGCCACCCAGATACCGGTGCATCAGAAATTTGGTGGAGTGGTGCCGGAAATCGCCTCCCGGAAGCATATTGTCAACATCATGCCAGTAATTGACGAAGCCTTGGCTAAGGCAGAGGTAAAGCTGGAGGATATCAATCAGGTGGCAGTTACCTATGGACCAGGGTTGGTAGGCGCCTTACTAGTGGGCGTGTCAGCGGCTAAGTCCTTGGCCTTCTCCCGGAATATACCCCTCATTGGGGTAAACCATCTGGAAGGGCACATTTTTGCCAATTTCCTCAGTGCTCCGGAATTGGAGCCACCTTTTGTGGCGCTAGTGGTGTCAGGTGGGCACACCTCATTGGTTCATGTAAAGGATTATAATTCCTTTAAGCTCATGGGACAGACCCGGGACGATGCCGCAGGGGAAGCCTTTGACAAGGTGGCCAGAGTAATGGGTTTACCGTATCCTGGCGGTCCTCAGATTGATAAGCTGGCCCAGGAGGGCGATCCATTGGCCATCGATTTCCCGAGAGCTCTGCAGGAAAAGGGAAATTATGAATTCAGCTTCAGCGGCCTGAAATCTGCCGTGCTAAATTATTTAAACAGCATGAAGCTGAAGAAAATCGAGGTGAACAAAGCGGATGTGGCGGCTTCTTTTCAGCATACGGTAATTGAGGTGCTGTTGGCCAAGGCTCTGGATGCTATAAAGGAAACTGGCTGTGATACCTTGGTGCTGGCCGGCGGTGTAGCGGCGAACAGTTCCTTGGAGAAACGGCTGCGGGAAGTAACAGCTAAGAATAAGGTAAAATTCTACTATCCGGATAAGATTTTGTGTACCGATAACGCGGCCATGATTGGTTGTCGGGGTTATTATCAGTCCTTGGCCGGAAAATATGCCGATTTATATTTAAATGCCGTACCGGGATTGGCCTTAACGGATGTTTGATAGTTTAAGCACTCGGATGAGATAGGGATTTATTTATGAAAAATCATCATGGAACAGATACAGCATTATATCGGCAGCATACGGATCTGACTGCTATGCAGATTGAGCTGTTAAAGCGCATGAGCACCTGCTTTGCCTTTATTGCGGACTTGGCCCATGCCCATTTGCTTCTGTATTTAAAGCAGCCCGACGGGGAAAACTATTTTGTAATGAAGCATCATAAGCCACATACCTTTTTCAGCCAGTTTGAGCTGCCGAAGGCTGGCAGTGTTATTCCGGTTTTGGAAGAGCCGGTGGTAAGCATGGTCTTTGAAAAGGGCAAGATGATTCATGGCCGCCGGGAATGGCGTCTGGGTAATATCTTGGATATGTATGCTTTACCCATAAAGGATGGGGCCGATATCATCGGTGTGGTCACCTTGGAAACCAGTCAGGGCTATGCCACCTCTAGCAGCTATTATCAGCTGTTGGATATGGCTGAGCTGTTGCTGCAATATGCCAAACGACAACAGGATCCGGAGTTGTTTTCGCCGATTTTTGCCGGTACTGGAATAATTTTGGCAGATAAAAACAACCGCATTACCTATACCAATATGTCGGCTACGCGAATTTATCGTGCCTTGGGCATTTACCACCTCATGGGCTGCAGATTGCCGGACCGGGAGCTCAGCTCCATGTTACATAGGGAAATAATTGATAGCAGCCGTCCTTTTGAAAAGGAAATTCAGGTAGGAGATTTAATCCTGCTTCAGCGAGATATCAAGCTGGAGGAGGCCGGAGCTATGCAACGGCGGATATTGCTTTTGTCCGATGTCACGGAAGTTCGCAAGAAGGAACGGGAAATCAAGATAAAAACGGCAGTTATTCAGGAAATCCATCACCGGGTGAAGAATAATCTGCAGACCATTGCCAGCCTGTTGCGGCTTCAGGGGCGGCGCTCCAAGTCACCGGAGGTTAAGGCGGCTCTCCAGGAAAGCACCAACCGGATTTTGAGTATGGCGGTGGTTCATGAGTTCCTCAGTCAGCATGACAAGGAAGAAATCAATGTCAATGAGGTTACCAAGGGAATTATTGATCGAGTGGTTCCTAATATGGTGGACAGTGATTTTGTTCTTTCCAGCAAGATTGAGGGGCCGGAGGTGATTTTGCCATCCCAGAATGCCAGCAATATTGCCGTGATAATCAATGAATTGATTTTAAACTCTATAGAGCATGGTTTTAAGGAGCGCAACCACGGTACCATTGGCTTTAGGTCCAGTATATCCGAGGATGGATATGTTATTGAGCTATATGACGATGGTGCGGGCTTGCCGGATGATTTTAACATTGATCAGCCTAAATCCTTGGGCTTGCAGATTATAACCACCCTGGTACGGGAGGATATTGGCGGTACCTTTGAAATGAAAAATGACCATGGTACGCATTGTGTTTTACGTATACCAAAAGTCGATTTGGGAGGAGAGTAAGTATGAATCCCTTGAAAATTGTCATTGCCGATGATGAAACCCTAATTCGTATGGATATGAAGGAGCTTTTGGAGGAAGCCGGCCACCAAGTGGTAGGCGAGGCAGCTAATGGTGTCCAGGCAGTGGAGCTGGCTAAAAAGCTCAAGCCGGATTTGTGCATCTTTGATGTAAAGATGCCGGAAATGGATGGCATAGCCGCCGCTAAAATCTTGTCCAAGGAAAAAATTGCTCCAGTGGTCTTGCTGACGGCCTTTAGCCAGCCGGAATTCGTAAAGCGGGCCACGGAGGCGGGAGTTCAAGCCTATTTGGTTAAGCCGGTGCAGGAGGCTAATCTATTCCCGGCCATTGAAGTGGCCATGTCCCGGTATCAGGAAATGCAGGGGCTGGAGGATGAGCTCTTTAAGGTGAAGGATAGTCTGGAAATGCGCAAGACCTTGGACCGGGCCAAGGGAATACTGATGGATGCCCATAATATCAGTGAATCAGAGGCCTTTAAAAGGATTCAGAAATACAGCATGGCCAAGCGCAAGACCATTAAGGAAGTGGCTGAAGCCATTATCCGCAGCGCAACCAAATAATGATATATTGATGAAATTGAGCCGTCCATTTGGGCGGCTTTTGTGATTATTATTTACCAAGCAAAACGTTTGTGCTAAATAGCAGAAGAGGTGCTACCTAATAACGGTAGGCGGTCAATCCTAGCCCCTGAGAGGGGGGATTGCTTATGAGCATATATGACTTTCTGTCATTGGTGTTTCTTGTGGCGATTTGTATCGTTGCAATTAAATCATAGCAATAGAAAAGCCGCCACAGCGTCCAACTAGATGGCGGTTTTCCAAAAAACTTCCAATATTTGGGGCTGACCGCTTATCGGTAGCACCTTTCTTGCCTTTATTATATCAAATAGTCCTTTAAAGTCAATTGACATTGGTAATGAATAATCAACCAGCAAAGAAGTCATTTATTGATTTCTTTGTTTTTTTGACTTTTTGCTTGCATTTTTCTCTAAAAGGATTTATTATAATACCTGTGATTAGCACTCGGACAAAAAGAGTGCTAACAATGAAAAAGTAAATTCTTTTAGGAGGCGTATACATATGATTAAACCATTAGGAGATCGGGTTGTCATCGAGGTAGCTGAGGCTGAGACCAAAACAGCCAGCGGTATTATTTTGGCTGATACTGCCAAGGAAAAGCCTATGAAGGGTACCATCGTAGCAGCTGGTCCTGGTTCTGTAGATAAGGAAGGCAACCGCATTACTATGGAAGTAAAGGTTGGGGACACTGTTCTTTATTCCAAGTACGCTGGTACTGAAGTAAAGATTGACGGCAAGGATTATCTCATTGTTCGTCAGAGCGATATTTTGGGTATTGTTGAATAATTTTCCCCTTGGGGTTTGACTTTATATAATTTGGGAGGCAAGTATAATGGCAAAGCAGATTTTATTTGATGAAGAAGCTCGTCGCGCTTTGGAAAAGGGCGTTGACGCATTGGCAAATGCCGTAAAGGTTACCCTTGGTCCAAAGGGCCGTAATGTAGTATTGGACAAGAAGTTCGGTGCACCTACCATCACCAATGATGGTGTTACCATTGCCCGGGATATTGAGCTGGAGGATCCATTTGAGAACATGGGTGCACAGCTGGTTCGTCAGGTTGCTACCAAGACCAACGATATTGCTGGTGACGGTACTACTACTGCAACTCTCCTGGCTCAGGCTATGATTCATGAGGGTATGCGTAACGTAGCTGCTGGTGCTAACCCTATGGTTTTGAAGAAGGGTATCGAAAAGGCTGTAAAGGCATTGGTTGCTGAACTCCAGAAGGTTGCTAAGCCAGTTGAGTCCCAGAAGGCTATTGCCCAGGTTGCTACTGTTTCCTCCGGTGACGAGGAAATCGGCAAGTACATTGCTGACGCTATGGAAAAGGTTGGCAAGGAAGGCGTTATCACCGTTGAGGAGTCTAAGGGTATGGAGACCAGCCTCTCTGTTGTAGAGGGTATGCAGTTCGACCGTGGCTATATTTCTCCTTACATGGTTACTGATACTGACAAGATGGAAGCGGTTATGAATGACCCATTCATCCTGATTACTGATAAGAAGATTTCCACTGTAAATGACATCCTCCCAATCCTGGAGCAGGTTGTAAAGATGGGCAAGGAATTGGTTATCGTTGCAGAGGATTTGGACGGCGAAGCTTTGGCTACCATCGTTGTAAACAAGCTCCGTGGTACCTTCAAGGCATTGGCTGTTAAGGCTCCTGGCTTTGGCGATCGTCGCAAGGCTATGCTGGAGGACATTGCTATTCTCACTGGTGGGCAGCTCATTTCCGAGGAATTGGGCCGCAAGCTGGACAGCGTTACTTTGGAGGATTTGGGTCATGCCCGTCAGGTACATTCCTCCAAGGAGAACACTACTATTGTTGACGGTATGGGCGACAAGGATGCCATCAAGTCCCGTATTGATCAGATCAAGAAGCAGATTGCTGACACTACTTCCGACTTTGACAAGGAGAAGCTCCAGGAGCGTCTGGCTAAGCTCTCCGGCGGCGTAGCTGTTATTGAAATCGGTGCTGCTACTGAAGTTGAAATGAAGGATAAGAAGCTCCGGGTTGAGGATGCTCTCCATGCTACCCGTGCTGCTGTTGAAGAAGGTATCGTAGCCGGTGGTGGTACTACCTTTATCGATATCATGTCCGTTCTGGATTCCCTGGAGGCTGAGGGCGACGTTAAGACTGGTATCAACATTGTTCGTCGGGCAGTTGAGGAGCCAGTTCGTCAGATTGCCAACAATGCTGGTCTGGAAGGCTCTGTAGTTGTTGATCAGGTTAAGAACAGCGACTTCGGTGTTGGTTTCGATGCTTACAAGGGCGAGTATGTTGACATGATTGCCAACGGTATCGTTGACCCAGCTAAGGTTACCCGTTCTGCTCTCCAGAATGCGGCTTCCATCGCTGCAATGGTTCTCACCACTGAGACCTTGGTAGCTGATAAGCCAGCTCCTGAGGGCGCAGGCAACCCAATGGGTGGCGCCGGTGCAATGGGCGGCATGCCAGGTATGATGTAATAATTAGTTGCATTACAATAAGGAAAACAGTCCGGCAGAGTTTATCCCTGCCGGATTATTTTTCTTGACTATTAAATACTTATCCATTAGAATAAGGTGTCGTGATTTGGGTGAAGGCTTAAGTCACGGTGATGATGTTGTTGAAGTCACTATGTTCACATATTGAAAGAACTTGCTGTTCTAGCGCATGGCCTTGCTGATGTGTCAGTGAGGTGACGAGGAAGAGGTTGTCGATTTATCAGCGGATGCCTCTCGGCTTGCCGGTCGTTAGAATACTGTAAAAACTGTTGGGTAACTGGCAGGACAGAGCGGTATTTGGGCAGGACATAGGACTTCCAGTTAATCTAGGAGGTTTTATTATGTGTGGTATTGTTGGTTACATTGGTAAGAAACAGGCTGCTCCTTTTTTGATTGAGGGGCTCACCAAGCTGGAGTATCGGGGCTATGATTCCGCCGGTATTGCTGTATTGAATGATGAGATTATTTGCGTGGAGAAGTCCGTAGGCCGTCTGGCTGCGTTGGAGGAAAAGCTGGAAGGCAAGACTCCGGAGGGCTGTGTAGGTATCGGCCATACCCGTTGGGCAACCCATGGCCGTCCATCGGATACCAATTCCCATCCACATACTGACTGCCATGGCGATTTCGCGGTGGTACACAACGGTATTATTGAGAACTACATGGAACTGAAGGAAGAGTTGATTGCCAAGGGCCATGTATTCAAGTCCGAAACCGATACCGAGGTTTTGCCACATCTTTTGGAAGAGCTGTATAATGGCGACTTTGAAGCTTCTGTTCGGGAAGTACTGAAGCGTATTGAAGGCTCCTATGCCATCGTGTTTATGTCCAAGAATGATCCGGACAAGCTGATTTGTACCAAGCAGGACAACCCGCTGGTAATCGGTCTGGGTGATGGAGAAAACTTCATTGCTTCCGATATTCCAGCCATTATTTCCCGTACCCGTCGTACCTTCATTGTAAATGATGGTGAGCTGGTAGTTGTGGAGGATGACTCCGTATGGATCACCAACAGCTTGGGTGAGCCAGTTACCAAGAAGGTATTTGAGGTAAACTGGAATGCCGAGGCTGCTGAAAAGGGCGGTTATGAGCATTTCATGCTGAAGGAAATTCATGAGCAGCCAAAGGCCGTTCGTGATACCCTGTCTTCCCGTATCAGCAAGGATTATTCTTCCGTAATCTTGGAGGAATTGGATTGGAATGAGGAATACATTAATTCCTTCTCCAAGATATTTATTGTGGCCTGCGGTACGGCTTATCATGCTGGCCTGGTGGGTAAATATTACATTGAACGCATGGCCCGGATTCCAGTGGAGGTAAATATTGCCTCCGAGTTCCGGTATCGCCAGCCGATTATTGATGATAATACTTTGACTATTGTGGTCAGCCAGTCCGGTGAGACCATTGATACTTTGGCTGCCTTGAAGGAGGCCAAGCGTCTGGGTTCCAAGACCCTGGCAGTTACCAATGTGGTAGGTTCTTCCATTGCCCGGGAGGCAGATCAGGTAATTTACACCTGGGCTGGTCCGGAGATTGCGGTGGCTTCCACTAAGGCATACACTACCCAGCTGATTGTCATGTTCCTGTTGGGTGCTTATATGGCTGGCCTTAGAGGCACCGTGGCACCACGTCGCATGAAGGAACTGCTCACTATGCTGCGGAACATTCCGGCTCAGATCAGTGAGACCTTGGAGGATGTGGAGCCAATTAAGGTATTTGCCAAGAAGTATGGCTTTAACAATGACGTATTCTTCATTGGCCGTGCCTTGGATTACGAGGTAGCTTTAGAGGGTTCTCTGAAATTAAAGGAAATTTCCTATATTCATGCCGAGGCCTATGCGGCTGGTGAGCTTAAGCATGGTACCCTGGCTTTGATCACTCAGGGTGTTCCGGTGGTTGCTTTGGCTACCCAGAAGAGTGTTTATGACAAGACCCTCAGCAACATCAAGGAGGTTAAGGCTCGTGATGCAGTGGTTATCGGTATCGCCGCTGCCGGGGATAAAGAGCTGGAGAAGTATGCTGACCATGTTATTTTCGTACCGCGTACTGATGAACTCCTGATTCCGCTGTTGGCTGTATTGCCATTACAGTTGCTCAGCTACTACACCGCCATTACCCGTGGCGCTGATGTGGATAAGCCAAGAAATCTGGCTAAATCCGTAACTGTTGAATAATGTTTTTAAGACTGTGAGAAGGCGATGACTTTTCACAGTCTTTTTATGTACGAATATATTTGTTAATTAACGGGCAAGATAATGTATACATGAAATTTCTTTTGTAATCTATGGTCCCATATCGTATAATTATAGGTGAATATTATTTAATAATTAATTTGATAGATAGCATTACGTTCCGTACTTTTGCTACATTTTAACCTTCGGGGGCGTGTATTGTGAATGAGTATAGAATAAGACCAAAGGAAAAACCTATATATGTTAAGGCGGATACAGTGTTGAAAATCGGCCAGCGAGTGGAGATTTCTCTGTCCGGGGATACCCGGGCCTTTGCCAGCCGGTTGGAAGACATTCAGACGAATTCCTTGGCTTTGGCCAGACCTCTTGATGTAAGAAATAATTCCGTAACTGCTGCCCCGGGAGATATTATTACCTGTAAGGTATTTGGCGGTAGCTGTTATTACAAATTTTCCTCCATCTATCAGCGTATGGAGAGCGATAATATCATATTATGGTATGTGGGACGTCCGGATGAAGTACAGAAACTCCAGTATCGGGATTTTGTGCGGTTAAAAACCACTCTGCCATTGACTGCCCGTCCAGTTAATGAGAATGGGGTCAAGGAGGATCCGTGTAATGCCAATACCATTGATATAAGTGGTGGTGGCTTAAGTTTTTCCTTGCCTCGCCCATTGGTGGTTGGGACCAAGGTCTCCATCGAAATAGACAATGTTCCTGGTATCGGTCTTTTTGATGTGATGACTACCGTAGTAAGAAGTGATGAGGTGGAGGTTAAGGGCACTAAGGTATATCATATCGGTGTACGCTATATTAATTTAAACCCGAACACTCAAAATAAATTGGTTAGTTTTATTTTTGAGCTGCAGCGTCAGCTTCTGGCTAAAGGTCTTGAATCAAAATCGCCGTGAGGCGTTTAAATTCGTGTTTAAGCTATTAAATAGACTAGAAATAAGATTATATCTTTTTCTGGTCTATTTGTTTTCAATGATAGTGTAATGGAGGCTGGAAAATGCAATACGATTACCTGGTAGTTGGCTCGGGACTGTTTGGGGCGGTGTTTGCCCAGCAAGCCAGGGAGCGGGAAAAAAGGGTTTTGGTGCTTGACCGTCGAAGTCATATAGGTGGTAATGTATACACCGAAAGGGTAGAAGGTATTAATGTCCATAAATATGGTGCCCATATTTTCCATACCAATGATAAAACAGTGTGGGAATATGTTAATAGATTTGCGGATTTTAATCGTTTTACCAATTCGCCGGTGGCTAACTACAAGGGAGAGATTTATTCTCTGCCCTTTAATATGTACACATTTAATAAGATGTGGGGCGTGACGACCCCACAGGAAGCAGCAGCGAAAATTGCCCAGCAACGGCAGGAAATACAGGGTGAGCCCCGTAATTTAGAGGAGCAGGCCATATCCCTGGTGGGCCGGGATATTTTTGAAAAACTCATAAAGGGCTATACGGAAAAGCAGTGGGGGCGGGATTGCAAGGATTTACCTGCGTTTATTATTAAGCGCCTGCCAGTACGCTATACTTATGATAACAACTATTTTGATGCCCTTTATCAGGGGATTCCTGCGGGGGGCTACACTAAACTGATTGAAAAAATGCTGACTGGTATTGAGGTAAGGCTCGGGGTGGATTATCTGCCAAAGCAGGATGAGTATAAATCCATCGCGAATAAGATAATTTATACGGGTCCTATAGATGAATTTTTTGGCTACAGTCTGGGGACATTGGAATATCGCTCCGTGCGGTTTGAAAATGAGTTATTGGATATACCAAACTATCAAGGCAATGCGGCGGTTAATTACACGGATCGGGAAACACCGTGGACCCGCATTATTGAGCACAAGTGGTTTGAATTTGGCAAGGATGAGCAGGGGAAGGATTTACCGAAAACGGTAATTTCCCGGGAATATTCCTCGGAATGGCAAAAGGGTGACGAGCCTTATTATCCGGTGAATGATGCTAAAAATAGTGAGCTTTATGCTAAATATAAGGCAGAGGCAGAGAAAATTGACAATGTGATTTTTGGCGGACGGCTGGGGACCTATTCCTATTATGATATGGACGTAACGGTGGCCAAGGCTTTGGCAGTGGCCAAAGCAGAACTTGAGTAAGTGATAATTAGAGTATTGTGCAAGGTGAGTTAAATGGCAAATATGACCAAGGAGTGTTGGGAATTTTATATGTCAGCCCACAAATTGTGGAAGCGGGGACAGTTCCGCGAATCAGAGGGCATGCTGGAAAAACTGTTTGCCGCCGGGGGAGATCAGGTATCCAAGGCTTCCCTGCTGGCAGCTTTTGTGAAGCGTTCCTTGGGAGAAGTGTTGGCCGAAACGGATATTTTGGAGAAGCTGGCCCAAGAGGGGTGCAATGATGAACCAGAGCTGCTGCCTACGGTCTATAGCTTATTAGGTCAGGCATATAGTATTATAGGGCTGCCGGATCAGGCCGTGGAGATGTTCCTGAAATCTGTTGAGGCAGAAGCTGATTGGCGGCAAAAATTGGTGGAATACAGTAATGCCATATTTGCTGCAGCGGCTTTGGACGCCACTGACCAAGAATTTTGGCAGAGACTGTACGGAGGCTACGAGGAATTACTGGCAGAGGGGAATATTATCCCATACGGCGAGAAGCATTGGAAACATAAAAGAATGCGTATTGGTTATCTTTCCAGTGATTTTCGTCAGCATCCTGTAGCGTCTTTGACTTGGCCTTTGGTAGCCAACTGCGATGGTGAGCATTTTCAGATTTTTTGCTATGCCGGCAATGATACCCGTGATGATGTATCGGAGGCTTTTAGGGAGAAAGCCCATGTGTGGCGTCAGGTAACGGGTTGGTCTCATAAAGCCATTGCCAAGCAGATATATATTGACAAGATTGACATTTTAGTGGATTTAGGCGGACACACCAGCGGCAATATGCTGCCGGTATTGGCCTATAAGCCGGCCAAGATACAAATGTCGGCCATTGGCTGGGTGGGCAGCACTGGCATGGCCATTGTAGATTATGTGTTAGGTGATGAATACTGCGCACCAAAGGAAAGACAATATGCCTACGTGGAAAAGCTTTTATCCGTGCCTGGCAGTCATTTTTGCTTTCACTTGTTTAAGGACATGCCTAAGGTGCAGGAGTCACCTTGGCAAACCAATGGGTATATAACCTTTGGCTGTTTTAATAATTTTAGTAAGGTCACAGATGAGGTGCTGGTCGCCTGGGGGAAAATTTTGGGCAAGGTGCCTGGCAGCAAATTGCTGTTAAAGCACAAGCTTTTTGGTGATGACAGAGGGCGTCAGTATACTCTGGATAGACTGAGCAGGTGCGGAATAGATCCGAAGCAAGTGGATTTGCGGGGATTTAGTACGGATTATCTGGAGCAGTATGGGGATATGGATATTGCCTTGGACACGTTCCCTTATACAGGCGGTATGACCACCTTTGAGGCTATGTATATGGGGGTGCCGGTAGTGTCTCTGTGCGGTGACAGCCGGGGGCAACGGTTTGGCTACAGTATGCTGATGAATGTGGGCCTGGGAGATATGGCAGCAGACAATATCGACGATTATATTGATATTGCGGCTACCTTGGGCAAAACACCGGAGCTGTTGGCTGATTTGCGCCGGGAGCTGCGCTTTATGGTGGAAGCTTCACCGTTGATGGACGAAGCAGGCTATACGGCTAAAGTAGAGCAAATATACAAAACACTTTTAAAATAGAAGGGGAAAAGGCAAGGGCAGATGACTAAGGCAAAAGCAGGAGAATTGCTGGATTTTATTCCGGAAAGTGAAGAAAAGAAACAGGTACTGGTAATTGAAAGCGTGGAATATTTACAGGCCTTGCGGAAAAAGCTGCCCCAGGCGGATATTTACGTTGTTCTGGCTAATGAGGATTTAAGCGGGGACGAGGAATATGCCAACTTGGGAGTTCATTGGACCATTATGGACTATTTGTCAGAGCCGTTGCCTTTTGATGAGGAATTTTTTGATATTATCATGGGGGATCAGCTCTTTCTTCAGGCCCAGAATCCCCAGGATATTGCTTCAGGCTTGGGGCTGTATTTAAAGGACATAGGCTGTCTGCTGACCAGCTTTACCAATGCTAGGTATTGGAAAAACATTCGGAATTTAAAGGAAGGGCATTTCTATCACGTCTGCACCCATGTGTTTACCAAGAATGAAATGCTAACCCTGCTCTTTGCGTCCTTTTATAAGGAAGCAGCCTTTGCCCGGGTGGAGGACGATTATGCCACGGACCAGGCTTTTATTCAGGATTTGGAGCAGTTCGGTTTTGAGAATATCGATGGGGATTTGGGCATAAGAACCTGGATGGTAATGGCCACTAAGTCCACACCGGAGATTCTGGAGTTAAAGCGTCTGTTTACTCCGGCAATTCGTCGGGAATTGGTAAATCGTCTGCGCCGGGTGGAGTTTTCCATAGATGTCAGAAAAAACACCAAAGGCTTGGTGGAGTTATGGGATAAAGCGGGAATCTTTCCGGCCTATTTGGCCAATTTTATTAAGGAAACTGTTATGTTTACGGAACGGTTTCTGGCGAATATCATCCCAGCCCTTTGGCAGCTGCAGCGCCAGGATCTGGCCAGAGAGCTAATGGCAGAAATGGCGGCAACTTATAATTTGCATCAGGATTATGAGGCTGTATTGAGCTGGCAGAACAAGGCGGAAAATGGGGCAATCCCTGAGCTGATGGCTGAGGATAATATGGAGCAGTCTGCTGGGGGCAATGAACCAGCTGCTTTGCCATCAGAGAAAAAGGTGGCTTTCATTACCTGTGTAAATAATGAAATGTGGTATGAGGAGTGCCAGCTATATATACATAACCTGCATATTCCTGATGGTATGGGCATTGAATTCATTCCCATACGGGGAGCCAAGTCCATGTGCCAGGGATATAATCAGGGGATGAAACAGACTGACGCCAAGTACAAGGTGTATATCCATCAGGATACCTTGATCGTTAATCGGGATTTTATCAATGATATGCTGAAGATATTCCAGGAGAAGAACGTGGGCGGCCTGGGAGTTATTGGCTGCCGCAAGTTACCGGCCAGTGGTATTTGGTGGGACGGTATGCGCTGTGTCGGCCGGGTACTGCACGCCTGTGAGGCGGAGAGTGTGGTTGATACCATCTGTGATGAGGTGGAGGAACCATTCGTTGACGTGGAAGCTGTTGATGGATTGCTTTTGGCCACGCAACAGGATGCTCCTTGGCGGGAGGATTTGTTTACGGGATGGCATTTTTATGAGATATCCCAGTGCAAGGAATTGCAACGGAGGGGCTATGAGGTTGTGGTGCCTTACCAGGATAGTTATTGGTGTATTCATTCTCCTAAGGAAAAGCCTCTGGACCCAACCTATGAGAAATATAAACGGATATTTCTGAAAGAATATGGGGAAGAGCTTGAGCCGGAGATATGAGGACGGTGGAGAAAATGGGTGTAGATGTTGACGAGGAAGTTAACTGGTCGGAATCTGCAGAGATGTTTTTTGCCAGCGGTGACTTTTCAAGTATGCGGGCCTGTGGCCGCGAGGCATTAGAATTAAATAAAGATAGTGCTGAAGCTTGGGCGATAGTTGCGGAAGCCTCCGTTTACTTACAGGAGTTTGATGTGGCCAGTGAAGCCCTGGATAACCTATGGGGGCTGGCTAGTCAAAAAACAGTGCGTCACGCCAATTTGCGGGGGCTGTTTGCTACTGCTGCCTATTATGGTGCCCAATTTCAACTGGATAAAGCCATGGCCGCCTATGAGCAGCTGTTTGTCCGTTATAATACTGCGGAAAATATTGGTAATTGGGGCGAAACCGGTAATCGGATAATAGAGCGGGGCTACGCCTTTTATGCCGATACCTGCCTGTTGGCTGGCTGTGCTGATAAAGCTACAGAGGCAACCTTTAATGCCAGCCGTGTGGCCAAGGATTTTAAACAAAAGGCCAATTATCATAGCAAAGGCTTATTTTTAACTAATTATCGGGAAAGCGGTACGAAAAGACAGTTAAAACTGCATCAGCAATATAGTCATCTCCTTCGAACCGAGATGATGTTTCCCCATGATCGGGAAAAACACAGAAAAAGTGATGTTTTGCGCATAGGCTATATTTCGCCTGATTTTCGTCAGCATGCAGCGGCATATTTCTTTACGCCGTTCCTGCGGGACACCAATAAGGATGAGTTTGAGGTTTTTGTGTACTTTACTGGTAAAGTAGATCACATAACCCAGCGCTTCAAAAAGATGACCAGAAATTGGCGGAATATGGCGGAGAAAAGTCCTTTGCAAATTGCCCGGCAGATCTATAATGATCGGATAGATATACTGGTTGATTTATCCGGACATAGTCAAAATAGCTGTTTGCCGGCTTTGGCTTATCGTCCGGCACCAATTCAGCTGTCAGGAATTGGCTACATAAATACTACTGGTCT
>CACZYN010000017.1 GCA_902785445.1 uncultured Anaerovibrio sp. | reverse complement strand
TAAACGGCTGAAAAAACAGCTGCGTCAGCAGAGCATACCAGTGGACAAAGACCATCCGTTATTTGTCTATATTCCTTGTGGCGTGGGAGGCGCACCAGGGGGGATTACCTTCGGCCTTCGCCAATTTTTGGGCAATGATGTTCATTGCTTCTTTGTGGAGCCTACCCAGGCACCAAGTATGCTCTTGGGCATGGTGACGGGACTTTACAATCATATTTCCGTGCAGGATATTGGACTTTCCGGTAAAACCTACGCAGACGGACTGGCAGTGGGACGCCCATCGGCCTTTGTTGGCGATTTTATAAAGCCGTTCTTGTCCGGTATTATTACTGTCAAGGATAAGCGACTCTTTGACTATATGCGACTTTTGTGGAACACGGAAAAAATCTTTATTGAACCAAGTGCTTGCGCTGCAGTACATGGAGCATATTGCTGGAATCATTCCAATGAAATGCAGGATTATCTCTATGATAACCGCCTGAACCGTCACATGGACACTGCCACTCATATTATTTGGGCAACGGGCGGAAGCTTGGTACCAGAAGAAGTCCGGCAGGAAATGCTGGCAAAAAAAGTTTGAGAATTTTTCCTTGAAGATTTGGAGCTGAAATAATGGATTTTATGATGATTTCCCTGCTGATTTATCTGCTGGGAACTTTGACGATTGTCTTCCCAAAGCGAATTGAATTGTTCGCTCACTATTTGGGAATGATTTGCGCTGCCCTGGGCAGTGGCTTGGTGGCTTATTCTGCCTTGAACTATTTGCTGTATCCGGCGGATAGCTGGCTTATTGAAACTGGTTGGGGAAGTTATTCCTTACAGGCCGATGCCTGGAGCAGTGCTTTTCTTCTCCTTACCGGCGTGGCAGGAGTGATGATCAGCCTGTATGCCATTGATTACGGCAAAGGCTATTTGGGCAACCGCATTCGTCTGTTAAGCGGTTTGTGGAATTTATTTATAATGTCTATTGTACTGGTGCTGATTTCCGGTGATGCCTTTACCTTTATTGTGGCTTGGGAAATTATGGCACTGGTGTCTTTTTTGTTGGTCAATCACGAAGCGGGGAAAAAGAAAACCGTCAGTGCAGCTTATCAGTACATGGTGATGACCCATATCGGTACCGCCGCCATCATGGTAGCCTTTTACCTGGTTGGCAGCAGTTCCATGAGCTTTTCCTTTGGTGATATGGCCAATAATAGTCTGACAGGCTTTATGAAGGATGTGGCCTTTGTCTGCGCCTTTTTGGGCTTTGCCTTGAAATCTGGTTTGATGCCACTTCATATTTGGCTTCCTAATGCTCATCCGGCAGCACCTAGCCATGTGTCTGCTCTCATGAGTGGTGTTATGTTGAAGGTAGCCCTTTATGGTTTTGGCCGGTTTGCTTTCCAGTTTATCGGCATGGATGTCTTCTGGTACGGTTTGGTTGTTATGGTTGTTGGCCTGATTTCGGCCTTTTTAGGGGTCCTTTATGCCACCATGGAAGTGGATATGAAACGGATTTTGGCCTATTCCTCCGTGGAGAATATGGGCATTATTTTTGCGGCCTTTGGTTGTGGTATGGTTCTTTATGCCATGCAGCAGCCAATTATCAGTATTGTGGCCTTTACAGCGGCCTTGGTACATGCTGTCAGCCATAGTCTGATGAAGGGCTTATTGTTTATGAGCTCCGGGGCAGTAATGCACGCCACCGGCAGCAAGAATATCGAATTAATGGGTGGTTTGGCGAAAAAGATGCCATATACGGCCCTGTTTACCTTAGTAGGCTCCATGGCCTTGTCCTCCTTGCCATTTACCAGTGGCTTAGTAGGGGAGTGGCTTACTCTGCAGAGCTTTATTACCTTGGCTCAGCAGGCGGCCAATCCGGAGCTTAGACTGTTGGTAATATTTGCCTTCATTATGTTGGGACTCACCGGAGCTACGGCTTTGGGCTGTTTTGTGCGCCTATATGGTACCGCCTTTTTGGGACGGGCCCGGTCCAATATTGTGGACAAGGCCCACGAAATGCCGGTATTTATGTTATTGGGTATGGGCCTCGAGGCTGTGCTTATTGTAGCTATCGGTGTTATGCCAGATATTTTGGTTAATATGATGCAGCAGGTATTTTCCGGCATTGCTGCTGTCTCCATGGGCACTCCATTGGGAATTATCTGGGGTGGCAGCGGTCACTATGCTATTTATAGCCCTGGCATTATTTTCATTATGTTTGCCCTTATTGGGGTATTTATGGTGGCTGCCCTGTATCGTTCCAGCACCTTTGTGAAACAGGATGTAACCTGGAACTGCGGTACGGTACCTACCAGTCGTCAGCAATACTCCGCCACTGGTTTCAGTAAACCGTTGCGCCGGGCCTTTGAGGGAATTTTGAGTCCTCAGCGGACCCGAACCTATTTGCGCAAGGAGCATGCGTATTTTGGCCGGAAATTGCGCTATGATTTGTCCATTCCGGACCTGTTCAATGACAAGCTTTATAAGCCTATGCAGCAATGGATGATTAATTCCTCCTCGGCTTTCCATAAAATTCAGGAGGGCAGTGTGAGCCTGTATATTGGCTACACCATGGTAGCCATGATTGTAGTACTGATTTGGGGGGTATTGTTATAATGGAAACTTTAATGACAAGCCTGGGCCTGAATCTGGTACAGGGCATTCTTTTATTGATCTTTGCCCCATTGGTGGCAGGAATTATTAACAAAACCAAGGCTCGCTTGCAAAAACGTCGGGGAGCCAGCATTTTTCAGGAATATTTTGATATTTGCAAATGGTGGAAAAAGGCCACGGTACTTACGCCATATACTAGTGTGATTTTCATTCTGGCACCAGTGGTGTATTTTATGACCAGCCTGTATGCGGCCACTATGGTCCCAGGCTTTCTCACCGGGCAGTTTACCGTGGGGGATGCCTTCATCTTCGTGTATATTTTGGCCTTGGGACGTTTCTTTATGACGCTGTCCTCTATGGATGCCGCCACTTCCTTTGGTGGTATGGGTGGTTCCCGGGAAATTTACATTTCCGTATTGGTGGAACCAGCCATTATGTTGGCTATTCTGATAAACAGCATCCGGTATCATTCCACCACCCTGTCCAGTATGGTGATTGATTACGATGGGGCTTATTTCACTGTGTCAGCTGTGCTGGCTTGTATTGCCTTCTTTTTGGTCATGCTGGCGGAAAACAGCCGTCTGCCGGTGGACAATCCGGACACTCATCTGGAGCTTACCATGATTCACGAGGGCATGACCTTGGAATATTCCGGCAAGCTGTTGTCCCTTATTCATTTGGGCAGCTATTTGAAAATCATTGTTTTCCTGACCATGTTTGGGGCTCTTTACGTGCCAATCAATATTCCTTTGGCAGTAAAAATCTTGTTGGGTGCCATTATTATTGGTATTGTGGAAACCCTGAATAACAAAATGCGTTTATTTAAGGTGCGAGTATATCTGGGAGCCGCAATAGTTCTGTTATTGTTGGCTATCATTGCTGAGTAGGAGGTCACCAAAATATGGAATATTTAGTAGTTTTCTTAGTTCTGGTGGTTTTCCTGCAAACCAGAATTACTAATTTAAAACGGGCGGTTATTTGTCTGGGCAGTCAGTCCTTTATTATCGCCATTGCCTGCTTTGTCCTGGGCTTATCCACCAGCAGTGGAATCCATGCTGTATTGCCGGGCATACTTACCCTGATTGTCAAGGTACTTTTTATTCCTGGGGCGGTTTACCGTCTGGTAGGAAAGCTGAAAAATGAGCGGGAGATTCTTTCCGCTAGTAACGTAAATTATTCCACCATGGCCGCAGCCTTGTTCCTGGTTTTGGGCTATGTATTGGTGGAACGGCTGCTGCCGGGCTCGGCGGGCCGGGATATTATCGCTGCATCTATTTTGATGATTATGACAGGCCTGTCCTTAATGGTGCTGCGTAAGCGGGCGATTATCCAGATTGTAGGTTTGATTACTTTAGAAAACGGCATTTATCTGCTGGGCCTGCTCATGACCGAAGGTCTGCCATTAGTGGTGGAGCTGGGCGTATTTTTGGATGTATTAATCGCTGTAGTAGTACTGGTAATTCTCACTTCCCGTATGAGATTGTCCTTTATGACCACAGATACCAGTGTAATGAAGAAACTGAAGGGGTAATATATGAATTTTTGTATAACTGATTTAATGTATTTCATACTTGCCCTGCCAGTGGTATTTAGTGCTATTGCGGCCACTAATGTCTTGGGCAAGAATATACTGCATTGGCTGAACCGGCTGGTGGCCACAGCAGTGGGGGGAGCCATTATTTGGCTGACCCTGATCTTTGATCCGGAGTTGCCATACATTGGCAAGTATATTTATCTGGATGCTCTTAGCATGTGGATGCTGATCATAATTGGTACCTTATATTTCGCTTTTGCTTGGACCAGTAAGGCCTATTTGGACCGGGACACCAACAAGCGCTACGGTTACCTTCGCCGCTTTGGTCGGCTGGAGGGACGTTTTTATGCCCTGTCCCATATCTTTGTATGGATAATGTTCGTGGTAGTTATTGTGAACAATCTGGGGCTGATGTGGGTAGCTATTGAAGCAACCACCTTGGTATCGGCTCTCTTGGTTGCCTTTAAATTCACCCGGACCTCCCTGGAGGCTACCTGGAAATATGTAATGGTCTGCACAGTGGGTATCTGTTTGGCTCTGCTGGGTACCATTATTGTTTATTATATTCAGCTGAATAATATCGGTACGGCTAATCCTTTGGACTGGCTGTATTTGGCGCAGCACAGTGGGGAAATTAATCCGGCCATGGCTAAGTTTGCTTTTTGCTTCCTCTTTGTGGGCTATGGCACCAAAATTGGTCTGGCCCCAATGCACGCCTGGCTACCGGATGCCCATTCCGAGGCACCGGCCCTCACCAGTGGTTTGTTGTCCGGGTCCCTGTGTATTTGTGCTATCTATGTGCTTATCCGTAATATCATCATTCTCATGCCAGCTATTGGTATAGATTTCATCAGTGGTTTATGCCTGTTCTTTGGTATCTTTACCATTGCTGTGGCAGTGCCTTTCGTGGTGGTTCAGCGGGATATTAAGCGTATGCTGGCTTATTCCTCCATGGAAAACTTTGGCCTGATGGTGGCCGGACTGGGTCTCTTCGTACCAGTAGCGGCTCAAGCTATGCTCCTTCACATGTTTAACCATGCCTTGGTTAAATATTCCCTGTTTTATACGGCGGGAACCATTATGGAGGAGTACGGCACCAAGAATATGATGCGGATTCACGGCATGATGGTACAGGTTCCGAAGACAGCTTGCTTCCTGTTGCTTAGTATTGTAGCTATTTTGGGAATGCCGCCATTTGGCGTATTCTTCAGTAAATTTTATATGATATATGGCTTTTTCACGGCAGATCATCCTTGGCTGGGAGTTATAACCCTGGTATTACTGGCCGGAATGCTTATTGGTATTCTGTACCACATTCTCCGCATGCTGGGCAGTCAGCCAAAGCGTCGGTCCTCGGGAGAGCTCTTTGGCATCGTTGACTCGGTGGTAATTGCTGCCTTGCTGATTTTCAGCTGTGTGGCCAGTGCCGTACTCAGCGAAATTACCGTATTAAACCGTTTATTGGAGAGTGCGGCTAAAATAATCTTGGGAGGTGTTGCCTGATGATGACCACGATTACACCGGAAGCCATTCTGATGGCCGCCGAAAAATATTATGCTAACGGTGCTCATCCCCTTACAGCCATGTTTGGCCGTGATGAAACAGCTACAGGGGTGGGCTATGTAATATATTGCTATTTTGAATATCCGGAAAACAAGGATATGGATGGCTTTAAGGTAGTTTTTAACCCTAATGGTTCATTGGAATATGACAGTATAACCCATGTTGTACCGGCTGCAGCCTGGTATGAACGGGAAATTAAGGATATGTTTGGTTTGGTGCCCAAGGGACACCCGGATTTACGGCCTCTGGTTTTACATGAGACCTACCCGGAGAGCTTTTATCCTTTGCGTAAAAATGTGAAGGTGAATGCCAAGGTCCGGGGGGAGCGTCAGTTTAAGGTGCGTACTGCCAAGGGTGAAGGCCTCTTTGAGGTACCAGTAGGACCTATTCATGCGGGCATCATTGAGCCAGGACATTTTCGCTTCAGTCAGGCCGGTGAAGCCATGCTTCAGCTGGATGCCAAGCTGTTCTTTACCCATCGGGGCATTGAAAAAGCCGTTGAAGGCAAGACTCCTTACGAGGCTTTGCCTATTGTGGAACGTATCTGCGGTGCGTGCAGTATTGCCAATACCTGGAGCTTTTGCCAGGCAGCGGAAAAAATCGCCAATGTAAAAGTACCTCGTCGGGCAGAAATTATCCGTACATTGTTGATGGAGCTGGAGCGCATCACCAACCATGTGGGAGATTTAGGCAATATTCCGGCAGGTGTGGGCTTTAACCCAGCTATTAGTCTGGGGGGCCGCCTTAAGGAAAAAATGCTGCGTCTCTGCGAGGCAGTGGCAGGCAACCGTTTTTTGCGGGGAGTTATTATCCCCGGCGGTGTGGCAATGGATATAACGGAAGCACTGGCTGAACGCATTCACGAGGTAGTGGATGATGTGGCGGACGGTGTGGAGGATCTGTCCATTATGTTTGCTGAGCAGGAAAATTTCCAAAACCGGGTACAGACCACCGGTATTATCCGCAACCAGACGGCTATTGATTTGGCCATGGTGGGTGTCGGGGCCAGAGCCAGCGGCTATGCCCATGACAGTCGCAGTGATTTTTCCTATGGTGTATATGATGAACTGAATTTTAAGCCATTTACCAAGACCATGGGGGATGTGGCGGCCCGTTTGCTGGTACGTATCGGTGAGCTGTCGGCTTCCTTTGAGATGGTTGATACCTTGTTGGATATGCTGGGGACTTGCCAGGATGCCCCTTTGACCGGAGAAAGGAACTATCAGGAAGGAGCTGCCTGGGGAATCAGTGAATCCGCCCGGGGCAGTAATTTCCAGTATTTGGCCCTGGATAAGTATGGCCTGATTGACCGTCTCTTTGTGCGCAGTGCCTCCTATCCAAACTGGCCAGCCCTTACTGTGGCTGTTCAGGGGGATATCATACCAGATTTTCCATTGATTAATAAAAGTTTTGAGCTGTGCTATGCCTGCATAGATCGCTAAAGGGGAGATGAGTAACAGCTATGTTTAAGGTTTTAGAACGTATTTTTAAAGATAAGCTTGCTACTGAGAAGATCTCTCTAAGTGGCAGTGAACGATATAGAGGACCCATTGAGGGAACAGCTAAAAGCGACGTCTTAGGCCACTGCGCCAAGGCGTGTCCTGTAGCGGCCTTTTCCGTAAATGGGGATGAATATGCAATAGATTATAAAAAATGTCTTTTCTGTGGCCGATGTGTGGAGGCCTGCGCCCAAAAGGCCTTAGCTGATGGCACAGAAGCAGGATTGCAGCATAAGCATGAGGATGCTATGCCATATCTCATTGAGGCTGGTCAGGAAGTTGTAGCAGATGTCCTGAAGGAAAAACTGGGACGCTCTCTCCATGTGCGTCATTTAGATGCGGGCTCTTGCAACGCCTGTGATTTTGAAATGGGTGCCACTGGCAATCCCTATTATGATTTGAGCCGTTACGGTGTGCATTTTGTAGCATCACCTCGTCATGCGGATTTGTTGATGGTAACTGGTGTTGTTACCCGCAATTTGGAACAGGCCTTAAAGATGAGCTATGAAGCTATGCCGGAGCCAAGATTGGTATTGGCTTGCGGCGCCTGTGCTGCTGGCGGTGAAACCTATGGTGATACCTATGCTATAGTGGGAGCTGCCGATCAGGTGGTACCGGTGGATTTATATGTACCGGGCTGTCCGCCTCGTCCATCGGCCATGATTGTGGCTTTGCTGGCGGCGGCAGATATGCTAAAGGATAAAATGAAATAACTCGGAAGGTGACAAACGGCGGCAGTGATAGTCCATTGTCCCTGGTAGGGGCTGATTTTGCCAATACCGCTGAATGGTTGGGGTTACTGGTATTTATTATCTTTATTGGCATTTTCTCCAAAATTGTATTGGGTAAATCTAATTCGCTAAAATAATTAAAAAATTAAACCGCAGATCATTTTAGATCTGCGGTTTTTTTAGGCCAAATGTATTATTCATTTAATACAAAATGACTAGAAAAAGTTGTTTGTTTGTCTATCCTATGGTAAAATTCTCAGAGATGTGATTAGTAAGCCCTATTTGGTAGGTAAGGTAGATAGGTAGGGAATCAAATGACTAGTTTTGAAGCAATATTAAGTGCGGTATCCCAGAAATATATTTCTATACATGTCATTGATATTGAAGCCGATTCTTATGAAGCTTTCAAGTCTATTGATTTAATTGATCATTACTGTCAGGGGAAATCCAGTGCCCAGGACGCTCTTTATAATGCAGTGGATCACTTGACCAAAAGGGATAGTCGCGAAAATATAAAAGAATTTACTAATCTTTCTACCCTCACAGACCGCTTAAAGAATAATGTTGTTGTTCAATGTCCTTTTTTTGCCAGACTACAGGGGTGGTGTGAAGCATCTTTTCTTCGAATTGCCAACGAAAATAATGATGGTATGAAATATGTTGTTTTTATGGTAGAGGATATTAACGACAGAGTACGTCGTGAGAGTGCTATAATGGATCAGGCACATACAATTGTGGACCAAGCTGCTAATCCAGAAGTTCAGGCTATTGTTGATCCTTTAACTGGATTGTTGAATCAAGCTGGCATGGAGTGCTCCATAAAAGATTTTCTTAAAATGTGCCCGAATTCCAGTTGCGTACTTTTGACATTGGATGTTGATGATTTCAAACTTATAAATGATATCTTCGGTCATACTATTGGTGACAATGTACTAAAGACTGTAGCGGATATTTTAAAAGATAAATGTCCTAAGCCTTGTTTTCTTGCCCGGAACGGCGGGGATGAATTCATGGTATTTTTTACGAATACTACGTTAGAATCTGTACGTGCATTTTTACAGACCTTTGCGAATAGTCCTCTATCTTTTGTTTGTGGTGGAGTCTCACATCAGTTTTCCCTTTCCATGGGAGCTGCAGAATATCCGACCCATTCTCCTGATTACTGCCGGTTGCGTGAAAAGGCCGATATAGCTCTATATGCAGTGAAAATGAGCAATAAAAATGGCTTCCAGATTTATTGTGATAGTTTGGAAGAGAGGCAACGCGCCCAGTTAGGCTTTAATATAAGTGATATTGCCCGTGGTTTACCAGGCTCCTTTGTAGTTTATAAAGTTGATACTAATGAACAAATCTTATTTGCCAATGATGATGCCATTCATTTGGTGGGTTGTGATGATTTACAGGATTTCATGAAATTTTCTGGTGGTCGTTTTGTTAATATGATACATCCACAGGATCTGGAACGGGTTCGCCAAACAGTGTATGAACTCCACCGTATCAATAATGGTAATGAGCATACGGATGGCTTTGTGAAATTTCGCATTGTCAGCAAACAAGGCAAAGAAATTAATGTGGAATGTGCCGGACGACGGGTATTTAACCGCTTCCACGGAGATATTATATATATTTTTATTCAGGAAAGCAGCGTCAAAGAGCAATATATAAAATTTTCTGAAACAGTTTACCCTGCCTCATGAAGCCGTGTTCAATAACAGAAATTAATAATAATATCATCCCACAGTTAGTGTTGGCTAACTGTGGGTTTTTATTGTCTATTAACTTATAAAAAAAGAACTAAAAAAAAGGAGCGAAAAATTTTGCGTAGAATAGAAACAAAGAAAATAACTATCACCGTAGAGAGGATTTAGATTGTGCAATATATTTCATTTTTTGAATCTCCAGTAGGAAGGTTATATCTTACGGCTAATGAAAATGCCTTAACTGGTGTAGCTTTCGAGCAGGAAAACGGCAACAGCTTTCCCATTGATCTGAAAAATTTAGAATTTAGTGATACGCATCCGGTACTGACGGATACCAAATTGTGGTTATCCTTATATTTTAATGGTAACATTCCGGATTTTCTTCCCAATATTTCCTTGGCTGGAACGGAATTTCGACAGCAGGTATGGGAAATTGTAAAAAAAATCCCCTATGGACAGACCATGTCCTACGGGGAAATAGCCCAGATTGTTGCCAAGAAACGCGGAACGAGACCTTCGGCCCAAGCGGTTGGTGGAGCAGTAGGGAATAATCCAATAGCTATTATTATTCCTTGCCATCGGGTATTAGCGGCTGATAAATATATCGGTGGTTACAGTGGCGGACTGGAAAATAAAAGATTATTGTTGGATTTGGAAAAGGTACAGTATCGTTAAGGTGGGATTAATTAACATGGAAAAGAGTGCTGAGTTAGCGAAAATAATCAAGGAAAGTGACAATATTGTATTCTTTGGAGGAGCCGGTATGTCAACCGAGTCCGGGATACCGGATTTTCGTAGTGCTGATGGCATTTATAACCAAAAGCTCAACAGGGAATTCAGCCCTGAGGAAATGGTGTCCCATAGCTTTTTGATTGAACATCCCCGGGATTTTTTTGAATTTCTCTTTGCTAAGATGATTTTCCTTGATGCCAAACCAAATGTCGGTCATAAAGCCTTGGCCAAACTGGAGCAGTTAGGCAAGCTAAAAGGGGTAGTTACTCAAAATATTGATGGACTGCACCAAATGGCCGGAAGCCAACGGGTTCACGAGCTGCATGGGACATTGTTACGTTGGTATTGCATGGACTGTGGCAAGGCTTATTCGTTGCAAGATGTCTTAGACAATCCGGAAAAGCCCATACCACATTGCCAGGAATGCGGAGGCATAATTCGTCCTGATGTGGTTTTATACGAAGAGGGCCTGGATAATATGGTAATTGCCCAGGCAGTGAATGCTATCAGCAAGGCGGATACCCTGATAGTAGGTGGCACATCTTTGGCGGTTTACCCCGCGGCTGGGCTGGTGGATTATTTCCATGGCAAGAATCTGGTGGTCATTAATAAGACAGCCACTAAGGCGGATTTAACCGCAAATTTGGTCATTAGGGAACCTATAGGACAGGTTTTGGGAGAAGCAGTCAAGGTTTTAGACTGATATTAATAGTATTGAGCAAGCTATAGATAATATTAAGGGATTTTTCTTGACAACTATATTTAAAAATCGTAATATACAAATATATTGTTGGAGGTGAACGATATGATTGAAGATATAAAAGTTTTGGAAGAGCAGGCGGAGCTATTAAAGGTAATTGCCCATCCAATTCGCTTGTGCATTGTTCGTGGCCTCTGGCGCACGGGCAGCTGCAATGTGACCCATATGCAATGCTGCCTGGAGGTACCCCAGTCCACTGTGTCCCAGCATTTAGGTAAGCTGCGACAGGCGGGAATCATTGAAGGAGAGCGCAACGGATTAGAAATCAGCTATAAATTAACAAATGAGCGGGTAAAAGCAATTTTATCCTGTTTGTTTGACGACAATAGGAATGTGTCAAAATAGGAGTGTGAGATAAATGGCAAAATTATCACCCCGGCATGCGGTGGTAAATCGCGAGATATGTGTGGCCTGTGGTACCTGCGTGGATGTGTGCCCTATGGAAGCCATGCAAATAGTACAGGGCAGCTTTGCCAGCCCCCTTGAGGAGAAATGTGTGGGCTGCGGTATGTGTGCCAAGGAATGTCCGGCTTCGGCCATCAAGGTGGAGGTGCGGTCATGAAACAAAAGCGGCATTGGTACCACTATCTGTGGATTTGGTCCATAATTTATTTTTCTTTGGGTTTTGTAAATATTCTCTTTGCCTGGTTAGGACTGATCAGTTTCTGTCTGCCTTTGATATTTGCCATTGTTGGCGGCAACAAGCTGTTTTGCAACCGTTACTGTGATAGAGGACAGTTCCTGCGGGTCATGGGCAGTCAGGTGGGGTTGTCCCTGCGGCGGGAAATGCCGGATTGGCTGAAGGGCAAGGCCTTCCGATATGGCTTTATGATTTTTTTCTTTGCCATGTTCTTTAACATTATTTACGTATCTTGGCTGGTAGGCAGTGAAATTCAGAGCCTGCAAGATGTGGTAACGGTTCTGTGGAGCTTACAGCTGCCATGGAATTGGACCTATTCAGCCGGTGTTACTCCTTGGGTGGCCCAGTTTGCCTTTGGACTATACAGTCTGATGCTGACCTCGGAAGTCATCGCCATTGTGGCTATGCTTATTTACAAGCCACGTTCCTGGTGTGTATTCTGCCCAATGGGTACTCTTACCCAGACCATTTGCAAGGCTAAATTTAAGGAGTGAAGATAGATGCGAAAATATTTGATCGTCGGTGGTGTAGCTGGTGGAGCAACGGCGGCTGCTCGACTGCGTCGTTTGGATGAAAAAGCAGAAATAATTCTGGTTGAACGGGGCGGAGATATTTCCTTTGCTAATTGTGGGCTTCCTTACTATGTAGGTGGGACTATCGAGGAGCGGGATAATCTGCTGGTTATGAATCCTCTGGGCTTTAATAAACTCTTTAATGTCGATGTGCGGATCTTTAGCGAAGTAGTGTCCGTGGACCCACTGAAAAAAACTGTTCAGATAAGAAAAGGGGCTGAGCAGTATGAGGAAAGATATGATGTACTACTGCTCTCCCCCGGCGCCAAACCAGTAAGACCTCGAATTCCAGGCATTGAACATAATAAGATTGTTACTCTACGCAATGTACCTGATGCGGACCTGCTTCATAAGCTTGGCAGGGAATATCCTAAAGGGAAGGCAGTTGTGGTAGGTGGCGGCTTTGTGGGCATTGAGTCAGCGGAAAACATCAAGAAACTTGGCTTAGATGTAACTGTTGTGGAAGCTGCTCCTCACATACTGGCCCCCTTTGACACGGATATGGTGAAGTTGCTGGAAAATGAATTAACGAATAATGGAGTTAACCTGATACTGGGAGATGGAGTGAAAGAATTTCATCATGAATTCGATGGCAGTATCAAAGTAGAGCTTTCTTCCGGCAAAATTCTATCTGCTGATTTTGTTGTATTGTCCATTGGTGTACAACCAGATACGGCATTTTTAAAGGAAAGCGGTATAGCTCTGAATGATTGGGGTTATATTATAGTAAATGAATACATGCAAACCAATTACCAGGATATCTACGCTGTAGGTGATGCAGTACAGACCTTTAATAGTCTGACCGGAGAAAATGCTACTTTGGCTTTGGCAGGACCGGCTAATCGTCAGGGGCGGTTGGCTGCTGACAATATGGTTGGCAGCAGTAAAAAATATCGTGGTGTGGTGGGGAGCTCTATATTGAAAGTATTTGATTTGACAGGGGCTGCCACTGGTATGAATGAGCGAATATTGCAACAAAGAGGTTGGAAGTACGGCAGGGATTATCGATTTACCATAACTTTCCCCGCCGACCATGCCTCCTATTATCCGGGAGCCAAGCCAATTACCCTGAAAGTGTTATTCAGCCTGGAGGATGGTAAAGTCCTGGGAGCTCAAGCTATTGGAGCTAAGGGTGTGGATAAACGTCTGGATGTAATTGCTTCCGTAATCCGCTTTGATGGTACAATACATGATCTCATTGATTTGGAGTTAGCTTATGCACCGCCATATTCCTCTGCCAAAGATCCGGTCAATATGGCTGGTTATTATGGGGAGAATATTTTACAGGGATTAACTGACCCGCTTTTACCAATAGAGCTTCCAGAAGAGCTGGATAAAGGCGCGGTACTAATTGATGTGCGCAGTCCGGGAATGTTTAAAGAGGGACATATTAAGGAAGCAATTAATATCCCTGCTCCGAAACTGCGCAGCGAACTGGAAAAGCTGGATAAAAATCGGCCAATAATTGTAAGCTGCCGGGTAGGTATTAACGGATATTATATGGAACGCATGATGAAGCAGCAAGGTTTTAATGCCCGTAATCTTATGGGTGGCTTTAGCTATGCCAAATGGTTTGCGTTGGAATTTGAAGAATAGTTTTAGTAATTTATTTTCCTATTGCTTTTATAGGTTTTACAGGCTATAATTTTCCTAACAGTGTTACAATGTTTGAACCTGCAAGGAGGTTTTATCATGGAATTCAAAACTGTAATTGAAAATAGGTTTTCTTGTAAGAAATACAGCAACCGCCAGGTAGAAAATGAAAAGCTTCAGGCTATTTTGGAGGCGGGACGGCTGGCTCCAACAGCAAAAAATCTGCAAGAACAGCATGTTTATGTGGTTCAGACTGAGGAGGGCCTGGCAAAGGTAGATAAAGTAACTCCATGCAGATACGGAGCACCCACTGTATTGATAGTTGCTTTTGATAAAAACAATGTATTTACCTATCCAGGGGATAAACGCGATTCCGGTGTTGAGGATGCGGCAATTGTAGCTAGCCACATGATTCTTGCGGCAGCCAATGAGGGGGTTGACAGCTGTTGGCTGAATTACTTTAACCCTGATGAAGTAGCTAAGACCTTTAATTTACCTGAAAATGAAGAGGTATTGATGCTTTTGGATCTTGGTTATGCTGCTGAGGAAGGCAAGCCACTGCCAAATCATTTTTCCAGAAAACCATTGGAAGAAACCGTAACATATATTTAATCTTCATCGTTAAAGGCGTAGCTTTTAGGTTACGCCTTTTTGTAATTTTGTTTGGCATCTATAGCAAGGGTTGTTTAAAACTTTAGGAGTGTGGGATGATGAAATATAATTTTGATGAAATTGTGGATCGGCAGAATACCAATGCCTTGAATACGGATGGTTTCCGGGGCTATATTTTCCATGCGGGACCGGAGAAGGTATTCCCTTATAAGGATGAGGATTTTGTCCGGATGTGGGTAGCGGATATGGAATTTGCCACACCGCAGCCCATTATTGACGCAGTGAAGGCTCGGCTGGATAGGCGAATTATGGGCTATACCATGAT
>CACZYN010000016.1 GCA_902785445.1 uncultured Anaerovibrio sp. | reverse complement strand
CCCGCAGGTAATATTCTGTCGGCACTAAAATTAACGGCCGACAACCTTTATTCTTCTTTATGAATTGCTTATTAATCCAGTTGGCGAACTCCGCCTGACCCGCCGCATCCTTTTCCGGTATATCATCAAAGAACAAGGCAAAATGCCGAATACCAATATCATACATGGCCTTCAGCTTAGCCACCATGGCCTTCCGATCCCCTTCCTTATTGGCCCCGGAAAAATCGATATCATTGCCTGGGGATACCGCAAAGACAATATCAATATTCAGCTGCTTGGCCTTTTGGGTCAATTCCTTTAATTCAGCATATTTATCCGCCGGATAGGGCTGGCGCCAAAATTTCCGATGAAATTCATCATCCTTGGGGGCATAAATATAGGCATTCAGATCCTTAGATGCCATAAAGGACAGCATATCCAAGCGCTGTTCGTGGGTCCAGGGAGTTCCATAAAAACCTTCCACCACTCCCCGCAAAGGTATTTCGCCCCCCTTGTCTGCCTGCGCATTTAAGGGCAGCTGAATAGCCAGTGCCAAAGTGGCCAGCGCCAATATTAACAGTTTAATTTTCATGTCCAATTTCCTCCCCTGGTAAATGCACCAGTACAGCTATTCAGTGTCAGATTTCCTGCAAAAAGGCCTTGTAGCCCTTCATGGTCTCGTAAACATCCACCTTGCTTACTGCCTCCCAAGGAGCATGCATACTAAGCACAGCCACGCCACTATCAATAACATTCATACCATAAAGAGCCATAATATAGGCGATGGTTCCACCACCACCCAGGTCTACACGACCCAGCTCCGCCGTCTGGAAGGTGACCTTGTGTTTTTTCATAATAGCCCGGATTTTACCCAAATACTCCGCACTTGCATCGTTGGAACCGGATTTGCCGCCCCGACCAGTAAATTTATTAAATACCATCCCCTTACCGATATAAGCCACATTGTTTTTGTCAAAAGCCGCTGCATACAAAGAGTCATAGGCCGAGCTTACATCGGAGGATAGCATCCAGGAATTTGCCAGACAGCGGCGCAGAGAAATGCCATTATAGCCCCCTAACGCGTGCAATAATTCCGCCACGGTATTTTCAAAGAATTTAGACTGCATACCGGTAGCTCCCACGCTGCCGATTTCTTCTTTATCCACCAGCAAGCAGCATGCTGTACGTTTTACCTTTTTGGTTTCCAGCATGGCCACCAGGGAAGTATAGGCACACACCCGGTCATCATGTCCATAGGCCAGTACCATACTCTTGTCCAATCCCAAATCCCGGGCTTTACCCGCTGGCACCATAGTCAGCTCCGCCGAAATAAAGTCATCCTCCTCCAAGTCATATTTATCCTTGAGCAGCTTAAGGATTCCGGCCTTTACCGCATCCTTTTCTTCACCCTTTAATGGATTACTGCCAATAAGCACATCTAATTTTTCTCCCTCAATGACCTTGGAAGCCTTTTTCTCCATCTGCTCCTGGGACAGGTGAATAAGCAAATCAGTGACACAGAATACCGGATCTTTATCATCTTCACCGATAACAATTTCCTGCACACTGCCATCCAGCTTAACCACTACACCGTGAAGAGCCAATGGCAGGGTCACCCACTGATATTTCTTGATACCGCCATAATAATGGGTATCAAAATACGCCATGCCGCCGGCTTCATATAAAGGCTTTTGCTTTAAATCCAAACGGCAGGTGTCAATATGCGCCCCTAAAATGGCCATCCCCTGCTCCAGGGACTCGGTACCAATATTAAACAGCACCATGGCCTTACCCATACAGGTGGCATAGACTTTATCCCCAGCCTTAAGCTTTTTCCCCTTGGAAATTATTTCATCAAGATTTTTATAGCCAGCCTTTTCAGCTTGTTTTACCGCTTCAACAACACTTTCCCGCTCGGTTTTGCAGTTACTCAAGAAATCCTTGTAGCCATCATTAAGTTTCTGGAGAGCCTTCTTTTCTGCCTCGGTATATTTCACCCAAATAGGCTGTTCCTTATCTTTTTTTTCTGTTTTTTTGCTGTCCTTTGCCATAATTATCCCTCTTATTTCATCTTATCCAATATTTTCAAAAAATCCTCCCGGGTTTCGGCTTTATTGAAAAGTACCCGCAGCTCCGCATTCCCCTTGATGCCTCTGGTGTACCAGGTAGCATGCTTGCGCATTTCCCGTGGCCCAACATAATCTCCCTTGAATTTCAGGAGCATATCCAAATGGCGGATAATTATTTCCTTGCGCTCCGCCATAGTTGGTCCCGGTAAAATTTCCCCAGTTTTCAGATATTGGGTCAGCTGACGGAAGATCCAAGGATTACCTTGGGCCGCCCGGCCCACCATCACTGCTTCACAGCCAGTTATTTCCCTAATGTGAATTAAATCCTGCACATTTCTGATATCACCGTTGGCGATAACGGGAATTTTCAAGGATTTCCTTACCTGTCGAATAATTTTCCAATTAGCCTGATCCCGGTAAAACTGCTCCCGGGTCCGGCCATGCACTGCTACCGCCTGCACTCCGGCCTCTTCAGCCATTTTGGCCATTTCCAACACATTGATGTGTTCCTTATCCCAGCCAATGCGCATCTTAACCGTAACCGGCATACTTACTGCTCCCACCAGGGCCTTCAACACCTTATAGGAACGCTCCGGATCCAGCATCATGGCTGAGCCTTCGTGATTTTTTACCACCTTAGGAGCTGGACAGCCCATATTAAAATCCAATATATCCGCACAGCCCAAGGACTCAATATATTCCGCTGCCCGGGCCACACTGTCCGGTTCCGCCCCAAAAAGCTGCATAGCCATTGGCCGTTCCAGCTCCTCAGTATGCAGCATTTTCAGGGTATGCTCGTTGCGATAATTAATTCCCTTATCGCTGACCATTTCAGAATACACCAAGGGGCAGCCCATCTCCCGGGCCAAAATCCGGTACGGCGTATCCGTAACCCCCGCCATGGGAGCCAAAAACACCGGAATCGGGAAATCAAATTTGCCAATTTTCATTTACTGATTCCTTTCATAGAGCACCCGCAAACCAGTTAAGGTGAGAAAATGATCTATTTCATCTATAGTCTGTGATTCCTTGGCAATCATCTTGGCATAACCGCCAGTGGCAATTACCTTCATATCCTTGCCATATTCCTTTTTTATCCGGCGAACGATTTCATCTATCTGGCCTACAAAGCCAAAGATAATCCCCGCCTGCATACCGGTAATAGTATTACGGCAAATGATATTCTTCGGGGTAACCAACTCAATTCTTGGAAGTTTGGCCGCCTTCTGGAACAAGCCTTCCGCCGAGGTCCCCAAACCAGTGGAAATAACACCACCTAAAAAATCACCATTTTCATCTACCACATCAAAGGTGGTAGCCGTTCCGATATCTATAACAATCAACGGGCCGCCATACTGCTCATAGGCACCTACCACATTCACGATGCGGTCAGCACCAATGTCCCGAGGATTTTCGTATTTCAAGCGGATACCAGTCTTGATGCCAGGTCCCACAATAATCGGCTTTAAGTGAAAATATCTCTCACACATTTTCTCCATAGGTACCACCAGGGGCGGTACTACTGAGGAAATGATTACAGCTGTGATATCTTCCATTTTTATGCCATGATACAAAAACAGATTATTGATTTCCATACCATATTCATCACTGGTTTTCTGCCGTTCCGTAGACACGCGCCAATGACGGTACAGCTTCTTTCCATCATAGGTTCCCAACACCACATTACTGTTTCCAATGTCGATAACTAAAAGCATACTATCCTCCACAATTAACTTTTGGGCCGGATGGACACGTCTCCGGCATAAACCGGTCTGATTTCTGTGCCCACATCTATGAGCAGGGCACCATCCTCGGCAATATCCACTGCCCGACCGGAAAATGTTTCCTTAATTCCCAAAACATTAACTTCTTCTCCCAGAGTCACAGACAACTGACGCCATTCCTGCAATATAGGCTCAAATCCCTGGCTCTGTACTTCTTTATATACGGCTTCCAAATTACGTAACACCTGCTGGAAAAAACCTATGCGGTCAAAATTCCCCAAAAACATGGACATGGAAGCCGCTCTATCCTGTAAATCCGCCGGGAATTGCTCCTGGGAAATAATTGCATTAATACCAATACCAATAACTACGTAATTAATCCGGTCAATATCCGCACTCATTTCCGTAGAAATACCCACCAGCTTCTTTCCCTGATAAAGTATGTCATTAGGCCACTTTATACCAGCCTCCAGCTTAAAAGCCCGCATAGCTTGAGTAACGGCCACAGCCGCCATAAGGGTACTTTTAGGAGCTTCCCGCGGAAAAAATGTCGGTCGTAAAATCACCGAAAACCAGATCCCCCCCCGGGGACAGAAAAAGCTCCGATCCAACCGACCCTGGCCGGCATTTTGACTTTCCGCTATTACCAAGGTGCCATCTGAAGCCCCCTGAGCAGCCAGCCGCTTGGCTTCAACATTTGTAGAGCCTATCTCGTCAAAATATTTCAGGCTGCTGCCAATAATTTCCGTATTCAATCCGTGGGAAATTATATCCGGCAACAGCCGGTCCGGTGTACTAACCAGCCGATATCCACTACGGGGAATGCTTTCAATCTCATAACCAGCATTTTTTAATTCCTTGATATGTTTCCATATCGCTGTCCGGGAAACCTTCAGGCTGGCTGCTATTTCTTCCCCGGAAATGTATTTATCCCTCGATGATCGCAAAAGCTCCAAAATCGCCTTTCGCATATGTCACGTTCCTCTTTTTCCCAAAATCATCAAAGGGGCTGTTGCACCTATAATCCATGCTTCAGCCCCTATATATTTATTCTTTGGTTGAACTATTCAGTTTAGGTTCCGGATCGGTAAAAGGAACCTCCACCTCAGCGGCCTCATCCCCTACAGCATTTTGACCCTGAGCAGTAACTGCCTCCACCGGTTCCACGGGGATAAGTTTTGGCTCATTGTCATCATGGTCATCGGATTTTGGCTCTTCTGGCTTGGCATCTTCCTTTTCGGTAACATTACCAAAGCCCACCAATTCTTTCAATTCAGCAGCTTCCAAGGTTTCCTTCTCAATGAGGGCCTCCGCAATAAGATGCAGCTTATCAACATTCTCAGTCAACAAGCGACGGCATTCCTCGTAGGCTTCCTCAATGTAGCGACGAACTTCTTTGTCAATCTCACTGGCAACTTCCTCGGAATAATTGCGCTGATTATTGAAATCACGGCCCAGGAATACCTGATGATTTTTATCCTCACCATAAGCCACAGGCCCCAAAAGACTGCTCATACCATACTGGGTAATCATATTGCGTACCAGCTGGGAAGCCCGCTGAATATCATTCTGAGCTCCAGTACTGATTTCCTGCAATACCACTTCCTCGGCCACCCGACCAGCCAACAGGGTCTTCAACTGATCCAGCAGCTCGCCCCGAGTAGCGTAGGAACGGTCTTCCTTTGGCAACATCAAAGTGTAACCACCGGCCCGACCTCGTGGAATAATAGTAACCTTATGAACAGGGTCCGCATTTGGCAGCAGCATTCCTACCAGAGTATGCCCGCCTTCATGGTAAGCAGTGAGCTTCTTTTCCTTATCGCTCATAACCTTGGACTTACGCTCTGGTCCAGCCATTACCCGCTCAATGGATGCTTCCATTTCCTGCATGGCAATGGTTTTCTTATTCAAACGAGCTGACAAAAGTGCGGCCTCGTTAACCAGATTGCTTAAATCGGCTCCGGTAAACCCTGGAGTCCGGCGAGCCAATACGTTAAGGTCAACATCCTTGTCTACTGGCTTACCCTTGGTATGAACCTTTAAGATGGCCTCCCGCCCCTTAACATCCGGCTTGTCCACCACAATCTGACGATCAAAGCGTCCCGGGCGAAGTAAAGCTGGATCTAATATGTCTGGCCGGTTGGTAGCAGCAATTATAATAATGCCCTCATTAGCAGCGAAACCATCCATTTCTACCAGCATCTGGTTCAAAGTCTGCTCCCGCTCATCATGGCCACCGCCCAAACCGGCGCCACGCTGACGACCAACCGCATCAATTTCATCGATAAATACGATACATGGAGAATTTTTCTTGGCCTGCTCAAAGAGATCACGAACTCGGGAGGCACCTACGCCTACAAACATTTCCACGAAATCCGAACCACTGATTGAGAAGAACGGAACTCCTGCCTCACCGGCTACAGCCTTGGCCAATAATGTCTTACCGGTACCCGGAGGGCCAAAGAGCAAGACGCCCTTAGGAATTTTTGCTCCCAGCTCATTAAACTTGGCTGGATGCTTCAAAAACTCTACCACTTCTTCTAATTCCTGCTTGGCTTCATCAGCACCGGCCACATCCTCAAAGGACACCTTTACCTTGTCACCGCCACTCATACGAGCCCGACTCTTGCCAAAGGACATAACCTTGCCGCCACCGCCTTGGCTCTGCTGCATAAAAAACACCCAGACGCCAATCAACAATAATATTGGCAGCAGTGATGACAGAAGGGTAGACCACCAAGGTGGTTCTGGCGGATTCTCCGCCTTAATCTCCACATTCTTGGCCTGCAATGCCTTGAGAATCTCTCCATCCTGTCCAGGATAGGTAGGCAACACAGTATCAAATTCGGTACCATCAGTCAGGGTACCTTTAATGTTATTTTCAACAATAACAACCTTGGCTACCTTGCCTTCATCTACTTGCTGCACAAATGATGAATAGTTCATCACCATACGGGCCGGAGCCTTGTTGGAAAAATAATCTATCAAAGTAATGGCAACAAAAATTACCAGCAGGTAAAACCCTACATTTCTAATAAACTTTACCAATACGGAACCTCCCTGATAAAAAGGTATTGTTGTTTCTCAACAAGCAATTATACCATTTTAATGCCTTTCTTACAAATCAGGTGTAAATTTCTCTTTTCAGAACCCCAATAACTGGCAAATTGCGATATTTTTCCGCATAATCCAGTCCATAGCCTACCAAGAACTCATCCGGCACCTCAAAGCCACAATAATCAATCGGCACATCAATCTGACGCCGGGATGGCTTGGATAAAAGTGCACACAACTTGACGCTGGCTGGCTTACGCTCCCGCAGAATAGCCATAAGGCTGTTCATGGTTATACCAGAATCGATAATATCCTCTACAAGAATAACATGACGGCCAGCAATATCCTTTTCCAAATCCTTTTTAATATCCACCTTACCGCTGGTTTCCGTACCATCACCATAGCTGGAAGCCACAATAAAATCAATATTAATTGGCAGGTTAATCTGTCTGATAAGGTCCGTAAAGAACACAGCTGCGCCCTTTAAGATACCTACTACAAGTACATCCTTGCCCGCATAGTCCTTGGTGATCTGCTGACCAAGCTCTGAAACCTTTGCGGCAATAGCCTTCTCATCAAACATTACACTTTCCAAATCCTTCAACATTTTTGTCTACTCCTTTTCCCTGTATGAAAGAATAAGATACTGCTTTGTATTTTCATCGGCCAAAGCGACCGCGGTCTGTCTTACCCCCGCTACCCAGATTATTTCCCCGGTATCTTTGTTCATAACCAAAGGAATATTATCCCGGCAGTCCCGTGGAATTTTTTCATCCACCAACAAATCCTTTAACTTTTTATGTCCCACCGCCAGGCGCAGTTTGTCCCCCGGCTTGCGGTAACATATCACTACTTCGGTTCCACATTTAGCCACATCAAAGTAAACGCAGTCCTTGGAAAAGGGCCCTTCTGCCAGCAAACTATCCGTAAGCTTGGCACTGATAACCCCGCCCCTGGGCAGATGAACTTCCGAAAAGGCTTTTAACCGAATTTCCAATGGGGTATCTTTTATTGTAGCATTATTTGCACCTAAAACACTAGGTTTTTTTGATAAATATACTATATTATAGCTTATCCGTCCCTGACAGTCCCCTGGTAAATTAATTGACGTACCGGTAACATGTCTCTGAATAAGCTTTCGCAGGCTTTCAATATGAACGAAGCTAAAGGTGCTCCCCAATTGCTGGGCCATATACTGAATCAACCGTCGCTGCACAGCCAAAGGCTGCGCCAAAAATCCTTCCACAGAACAGGATATTTCCTCGCTTGACGGCTCAATACCCAGTTTACTAACCGCCTGCCCACACAAGTCCTGTAAAAGCTCCTCCTCGGCTCCTGCCATTTCCGCCAAATTGCATAAATTATTATTGATATTACTGTTATATTGTTCCCGCAAAATTGGTAACAGCTCCAGCCGTATTTTGTTCCGGGTACAGTCGGCAAGATCGTTGGTAGCATCCATCCTTGGGGTTAGTCCTTGCTCCTGGCAGTAAGCCACCAAATCGGCTTTAGTACAAAACAGCAATGGGCGAATAATGTTATCCCGTTTAGGTAAAATCCCCCCCAAGCCCTTAATGCCACTGCCTCTAAGAATATGCATAAGCACGGTTTCCGCTTGATCATCAGCATGATGGGCGGTGGCGATTACTGCACCATTATTTTGTGCTGCCACACGATGTAAAAAATCATAGCGCATCCGCCGGGCACAGGTCTCGAGAGACTCCCCAGTGCCCTGGCTAATGGCTGGAATATCTCCTGCCTCCATAAGAAAAGGGATGGATTTATTCTCGCAGTATGCCCGAACAAAGTCTGCATCAGCCTTCGACTCCGCCCCCCGGATACCATGCTCGTAGTGAGCTGCCACCACGCGGACAGACAGTTCTTCCTGCAATCGCCATAATAGGTTCAAGAGAGCCAATGAGTCCGGTCCCCCGGAGCAGGCCACCACCACCGTATCTCCAGCACTGGTCAATTCATGCTCCCGCCAATATTCAATTAAGGCTTTTTCCAGTTCCATGATATTTATTCCTAACATTAAATATACAGATAATCGTTGTACCCTATACTATAGCACATAAAAATAACTGCTACAAAATTTTTGTAGCAGTTATTAATTGCCTTACACTTTTGGGAACACTCTTCCAGAAAGATTCAAGCCCCGGAGAAATCCTTTTCGGCTTAAGTTAGTAATTACCTGCCATTAACCAACAGCCTTCCCCTATGGGGAAGGTGGCAGCCGTAGGCTGACGAATGAGGTTTCAATACACAAGCATTTCTCCCGGTTATGTATCATACTATTATTGCTTTTATCTCCGGCGTCCGCCGCCACGGCCCCCACGCTTGGAGTCGGTCTTACGGCTCAAATCCGTCAGCCGCTCATCACTATCCTTTAAAAACTTGGACAATTTATCCTCAAAGGAGGCATTGCCACCATTAAAACGACCTCCGGCATTACGACGGAAATCTCCGGACTGATTGCCAAAACCACCCTCGTTTCTAGGTGGACGATTCTCAAAGTTCCGACGTTCAAAATTCTTTTGAGCCGGCTCCTCAGGCTTTTTCTCCTGAGCCTGCTTTATGGAAAGACCAATCTTTCCTTTCTCATCAACAGAAAGTACCTTGACCTTAACCTTGTCCTGTTCCTTCAGAAACTCATTTACATCATTAACATAAACATCAGCAACCTCTGATATATGTACAAGGCCAACCTTACCTTCGGAAAGATTCACGAAAGCCCCAAAATTGGTTATGCCGGAAACTACACCCTCAACAATACTACCTACTTCAATGGACAAAATACTTCCTCCTTAGAAATTTACACTAACACAAAAATGATTATAACGCAATTGTTCAAATTTTTCAATTTACAAATTGAAAAATATACTGTACGGCGTTTCGTCGAAGTACAAGCATTTTTCGACATAACGCAATTGTTCAAAATTTTCCATAGTAAAATGGAAAATTATTCCTCTTGGTGTTTCGTCGAAATATAAAACTGGTGCACCAATACAAAACTGTATCAATGCACCAGCAATTTAACTATTTCTTTTTGGAGTAAATATACGGTATCTCTCCGTCCTTGGTCATCCCCAGCTCTTCCCGGGCCAGTTTCTCCACATACTCCGGATTATCCAGCTGTTCCTTTTCCTGCAGCAGCTGCTCGTTTTCGGCCTGAGCCTCCTTTAAACGGGCCTCAGCCTCTATTCTGTCCTGATTTAATTCCCGATAATAAATGGCCTGACTCCCCAGCTTTACAGCTGCCAACAAAAACATTATGACCATTATTATAACAAACCAGTTTATTTGGCGACGCTGGGGGCGGTCAAACTTATGTCTTACTACACTCATCAGCGTCCTCCTTTCCCAAAACTGGTAATAACACCCGTAAGCGCTGATTAATTTTCACTCCACTGATAATAATCAGTCGGTCCTATTCGCCGATAAATGGATGAGCATTCATCACAAGCAAACCGGGCTACGGTATCCCGCATATCAGCTCGGCCATTAATAATCTTAACTGCTTCCGGTTCCAGATATTTCATATTGGCTCCACAACGTGGGCAAGCGCACTTACCCTCCGCATCCATTTTTAACTGCATTGGCTCCAAATCGCCGGTACCAATTACCCGCTTCTTTTCCGGCGACAAATCCAATTCTTCCAAGTCAAAGACCTCATACAGACCGGAGTTTAACAGCTCCCGATAGAAGGTCTCACAACGCCGGCAAATGTATCTGGCCTTGACGTTCTCATAATCCACTTTGCCATCTACTACCCGTACCTGACCCCCATCAGAAAATTCCAATTCCTGATCACATACCGGGCACTTATACCGACCAGAGCTGTTTTTCCGCAGAGCAACCACCGGATTAACATCCTCATTTTTCACTGATGGTTTATCCTCTACAGGTGTTGTTTCCTCTTCCAGCTTAAACCGCTCATACATGCCGGAATTAAGCAATTCCTTGTAATAAACCTTACAATCATCACAAATATAGCGGTTTTTTATGCTTTCATAATCTACCTTGCCATCCACTACCTGAATAGCACTTCCCTCAGAGCAACGCAAAGTCTTACCGCAATTAGGACAGGCAAAGCTGTTTCCTGCGCGGGTTAAATGAACCACCGGATGATCCTCAGCCGGTGGCGGTGTCTCGGAGGAGTCCGCAGATTTATTTAATTCCTGTGCTTCTTTTTGCAGTTCTTCGTCCAAGTCAAAAACATCATAAAAGCCCGAGTGAAGCATCTCTCGGTAAAATTTTTTGCACTTGAAACAAACATACCGAGGCTTAATGTTTTCGTAATCAACCCGGCCGTTTACTACCCGAACCTGTCCGCCATCTTTGTATATCAACTCGCCCTTACACTCCGGGCAAAGCAGAGAGCCATCCGACCCACTTTCTAATTTCGTAACTGACATCTAACCACCAAGCACTTTCCATAGAAAACTTCGTAGTAAAAATTAAAGTTTAGGTAACTTATATTATACATGAAAATTATATTTAAAAATACCCTATGGCTATATTTTTAAATCATTTTTTCTTTAACCAATAATTTTTTCGGCGATGTCAGCAGCAGCCATGGCGCGCCTATATGTTTCAGCCTTTAAATGCATATTCTCCAGCTTATCAGGATGGCGTAACAAATCCCCCACAATCTTTGACAAACTGTCACCAGAGTGGAGCCAAATAGCCATGCCACCCTGATCCATAAAGCGGGCATTGTCAGTTTCCGGCCCGGGGATAGGCTCATGAAGTACCATGGGGGTTCCCAAGGACATGGCCTCGGTTAAGGTCAAAGCACCCGGTTTCGTTATCAGAATATCCGCTGCCCTCATCAGCTTGGCCACCTTATCTGTATACCCCAGGGTAATTATCCTGTGATGGGATTTGTCAGCCAAAGCTTCCACATTTTTCTTTAGCTCAGTATTTTTACCGGCAATAACCACTATTTGGAGGATTTCCTTGATCCGTTCCAGCTGGTTCATGGCCACGTCCATGCCACCAAGCCCCAGTCCGCCCCCCATGAGCATTATCACTGGTAAATCCACGTCCAAATCCAATTCCTGTCGGCATGTTTTTTTATCCAAAATCTGACTAAATTCTCCACCTACAGGAATACCGGTAACGTGGATTATATCTTCCCGTATACCATATTCCACCAGCTGCTCCTTCATGGGATCGATAGCTACAAAATACTTATCCAGATTTGGACACACCCACATCTGATGGACGGAATAATCCGTAATAATCGCACAGGAAGTAAATTCCCGCCGCCACTTTTCCGGCAAATGGGAGACAGCATCTGCCGGGAAAGGATGAGTACATATAATAACTTCCGGCCGAAACTTTTTGATCAGCACCTTCATGGAATGAACGATTACTGATGACATGGCCCACTTCACAAATCCGCCTTTTTTCTTGCCGGCGGTGAACTGATACATAAACTCATATAAATTGGGAACAAAGTGCAACATATTGAGATAACAGCTCTTCATAAAAGCATTTATCAGGGAGGTTTTTACCGACATAAAATCGATGGTATTAATTTGAGCATCAGGGCATTGTTTTTGAATGCCTTCAGCCACGGCAGCAGCTGCCTTCTCATGACCGGAACCCACCGATGCGGTTACTATCAAATAGTTCTTTCCCATAATGCCATCACCTCCCCCAAATTTTATTTCAGCCGTGATATTTTATCATAAGGTAAAAAAAGTAGCAACTAAGTAAGCCTTCCTAAGCAGTTATGCCTCCGTCCACGGTCCATACAGCTCCAGTTATAAATTGTGCTTTATCCGATGCCAGGAATTCCACCACCCCAGCGATTTCATCCGGAGTACCGATACGCCCCAACGGGTAAACCGACGCCATTTCCTGTAAGGCCTGCTCCCGATTGGGATATTGTTGCAGCTGTTTTTCCGTCAAGGGAGTCAGCACGTCCCCCGGACAAACACTGTTTATCCGAATATTGTACGGTCCCAGCTCCAGAGCCATAGCCCTGGTAAACAGATTGACTGCTCCCTTGGAGGCACAATAAGCGCTGCACAGCATATTCCCGTGAATACCGGCATCAGAAGAAATATTGATAATAACGCCGCCGCCATTTTTCTTCATGGCCTCCACCGCCTGCTGGGTCATGAAATAGGTACCCTTAATATTGGTATCCATTATCGCGGTATAATCTGCTACGGTCATGTCCTCAATAGCCTTTTCCATGTATATCCCTGCGGAATTTACCAATACATCCAGGGAACCATATTGTTCAATAGTCTGCTTCACAGCCCCAACACAGTCCTCGTATTTTGTCACATCTCCCTGGATAAAATTCCCTATAAGGTCACTGCGCTTATTGCGCCCCATAAGGGCAACATTGCATCCCTGTTGGAAAAACCGCTGGGCTACAGCCTGTCCAATGCCTGAAGTACCGCCAGTTATTAATACAGTCTTTTTCTCCATAATCTACCTCAACACATACAAAAGGCTGCCTCTGGTAACCCAGCGACAGCCACATCGTATACCCTAAAGTAATTGATTACTTTTTCTTAGCTTTTTTTGCTTTTTTCCCAGAGTTTACAGCCTCTTTCAAAGCCTTACCAGCCTTGAATGCAGGATTCTTGGAAGCTGCGATCTTGATTTCAGCACCAGTCTGAGGATTGCGGCCAGTACGAGCAGCACGCTGCTTAACCTCGAAAGTACCAAAACCGATCATCTGAACCTTGTCACCAGCTACGAGAGCTTCCTGTACGCTTGCGAACAAGCCGTTTACAGCCTTCTCCGCATCTTTCTTGGTCAGACCTGCTTTTTCAGCAACCTTTGCAACCAACTGAGACTTATTCATGTAAAAATTCCCCCTCTTAATTAGGTTAAAATTTGTGAAATCCGCTTAACATAAGCGTTCTCACCTCTTAATTGCTTACAATATACCATAAATGCTGACTTCTTGTAAAGTCATTATTGAAAAATATAGGAATTTTTTGAACATTAGGACTTTTTGGACGTCTCCCACAAGCTATCAAGGGCTTCCAAGGTATATTCAGACCATTTTTTCCCAGATTTTTCTACCATTTTTTCCACATAACCGAATCTTTTTTTAAATTTTCGGTTACAGTTCATAAGAGCTAATTCCGCATCCACTTTTAAAAATCTGGCCAGATTAACCACAGAAAATAGCACATCCCCCAGTTCCTCCTCAATATGGTCGGCATTCCCTTCGGCGTGTGCTTCCTTTAATTCTTCAATTTCTTCCTTGATTTTATCCCACACCGGAGCAATATCATCCCAATCAAAGCCCACCTTGGCAGCTTTATGCTGAAGCTTTTGGGCACTCATCAATGCCGGCAGTCCCTTTGGCACTCCATCCAGCACTGATTTACGCTCTTTTTTCTCCTGTTTCTTTATAGCATCCCAGGCCATTAACGCTGCGCCGGCATCCGAGGCCTGCACATCACCAAAGATATGGGGATGACGACGAACCAGTTTTTCCGTTGCTTCATCGATTACCTCCTGCAGGGAAAACTCCCCTGTTTCCTCCGCCATACGGGCATGGAAAACCACCTGTAAAAGCAAATCGCCCAATTCCTCGCACAGAAGATGACTGTCCTGTAAATCAATAGCTTCGATAACTTCATAGGTTTCCTCAATGAGATTAGTACGTATGCTTTCATGGGTCTGGGCAATGTCCCAAGGGCACCCGCCTGGGGACCGCAAGGTATGCACAATATCCTTCAAGGGGGTAATGTCAAATTCCGGCTGCCGGTCTACTGGCGGAACATACAAGCTGGTAAGATAATCAATATCAGCCTGCCGGTCCAGTTCATATAGCTTTATTGAACGAATACTTTCATCATCCATACCTAATTTATGAATGTAAACCACCGGGTAATCATCGGGAAATACTTCCATCAGGCTAAGCTTGGTATCCGAAGCAATCTGGGGACTGTACACCTGAGTCACTACCAACCCTGTGGGCATATCCACCGGCAACTGGTCAAAATCTTCTGCATCGATAATGGTCAAGCCATCAATCGGGTCTATCCCCAATTTGCTGTAGAGAACCTCCACAAAGCTCATACCAGGAATAATATTTAAGTTTATATTTTTCTCCTGACAAAGATCCCGTAACAATACCACAGTCTTTTCAGCCACCATAGGGCTGCCGGGTACAGCATATACCAGATCTTCC
>CACZYN010000015.1 GCA_902785445.1 uncultured Anaerovibrio sp. | reverse complement strand
CAGTTCCCCGGCCATGGCCTTGTCATATTCCCGGTGCAAAAATTCCCGACTGACACCCGGAGAAGTATGCTCCCAAGGCAATGGTTCCTCCAGATCCCGGTGCCGTTCATTATATTCCTTCAAATCAATACCGCATTTTTTGAAATCTTCATGCCATACATCATTTTGAAATAAATCCGTCCATCCATCAAACTTCGCACCATCCTGCCAAGCCTGATAAATCACCTGACTAAGGCGACGGTCTCCCCGGGAAATGGCCCCTTCCAGGACACTAACCCGGGCATCATGATAATGGAACTTCACTGCCCGCTCGGTAATGCTGTCCTTTAACAGCCGCTGACGACGCTCAAATTCATCCTTTGGCAGCTGACCGAACCATTGGAACGGCGTATGTGGCTTCGGCACAAAGCAGGACACACTGATGGTGACGGTAACTCCCCATTTGCCGGTAACCTCCTTATATTTTCTGGCCACCTTCTCCGCCAACTTAGCAATACCAATAATATCCTCATCCGTCTCCGTAGGAAGTCCCATCATGAAATACAGCTTTACCTGTTTCCAGCCCTGCTTAAAGGCCGCTTCCACGGCGTTCATAAGGTTTTCTTCGGTAACACCCTTATTTATAACATCCCGCAGGCGTTGAGTTCCCGCCTCCGGAGCAAAGGTAAGTCCGCTTTTTCTGACCTGCTGCATCTTATGAGCCAAATCAATGGAGAAGCTGTCTATACGAAGGGATGGCAAGGAAAAGCTTACCTTCTCACCTGCAAAATCAGCAAATAAATCATCCACCATTTCACCCAAACAGGAATAATCCGCCGAACTTAAGGAAGTCAAGGACATTTCATTATAGCCGGTGGAATCCACCAGCTTTCGAGCCAACTCCCTCAGGTATTCTCTACTCCTCTCCCGCACCGGGCGATAGGAAGTACCCGCCTGGCAGAAACGGCAGCCTCTGGTACAGCCCCGAAACAGCTCCAGCATAATACGGTCATGGACAATATCAATATATGGCACCACAGGCTTTTCCACGAAATGCACCCGGTCCATATCCTTGATAACTCGCTTGAATATTTTCGGTTTGGCCACCTTTTCCACCGGCTCAATGGACAAAAAACGTCCATCCGAGGAATATTGGGCGTCATAAAAAGAAGGTACATAGATACCTTCCAATTTGGCAACTTCCTGTAAAAATCCCTTTCGGCCGCCTATACGGCCGTCTTTCTTCCATTTAACAAAGGTATCAGCCACCTCGGAGATAGCCTCTTCCCCTTCACCTAAAATAAAGAAGTCAAAGAAATCACCGATTGGCTCCGTATTATATACGGTAGGGCCGCCGCCCACAACAAACGGATCATTGTCAGAGCGTTCCTTGGCCCATATAGGAATACCGGCCAAATCCAGCATATTCAATACATTGGAATAAATCATCTCATATTGGAGGGAAAAGCCCAGAAAATCAAATTTATTGATTTCCGTAAAGCTCTCCAAAGAAAACAGCGGGATATGACGCTCCCGCATGATTTTCTCCATATCTACCCAAGGAGCATACACCCGTTCACAGGCTGTATCCTCCCGGTTATTCAATACTTCATACAATATTTTAAGTCCCAGGTTGGACATCCCTACCTCATAAACATCAGCCATGGATAGGGCAAAATGACATTCAGTTGTCTCCCAGTCCTTGTGGACAGCATTCAGCTCATAACCTGTGTAACGGGCGGGCTTTTCCACCGCCTGCAAAATCTCAGGTTCTAATTTTACCATTGCTCAAGCTCCTCTATATCTATCTAAAATTGGAGTGTCTGATTTCGTAAATAAATATTCAATAATATGGCTATGGCCAGCATATTGGTGGTCAAGGCACTGACACCATAGCTCATAAAGGGCAACGGAATACCAGTAACCGGCATAATACCAGCCGTCATTCCTACATTTACCAGCACATGGAACACAAACATGGAGGTGATGCCCACCGCCAGCAGCATGCCAAAATTATCCTGGGCCTGCTGGGCTATCTTAATCCCCCGCCACATGAGTACCAGATACATCAACAAAAGGAAGGTAGTGCCAATAAAGCCCATTTCCTCCCCTACCACGGCAAAAATAAAGTCCGTGTGGTTTTCCGGCAGGAAATTGAGCTGACTCTGGGTACCGGCAAACAAGCCCTTGCCAAACAACATACCAGAACCGATGGCTATTTTGGACTGAATGATATGATAACCAGACCCCAAAGGATCCACGTTAGGATCCACAAACACCATTATGCGCATTTTTTGGTATTCCTTCAGGACAAACATCCATAGCAACGGAGCACAGGCCAAGGCAGCCGTAAACATGCCAAAAAGCAGTTTTAAATTCACTCCGCAGGCAAAAATCATGCCAAGAAATATGGCCATAAATACCAGGGATGTACCCAAATCCGGCTGCTTTAATACCAACAGGAAGGGGACGCCCACGTAGCCCAGTAAGGGCAATAAATCCGAAAAGGTATTTAATTTACCAATCTTATCCTGAAACACCGAAGCCATACATATTATCATCATTATCTTGGAAAATTCTGATGGCTGTATGGATATAGGCCCCAACTGAATCCAGCGCTGGGCTCCCAGGGCTGACTGCCCCAAAAACATAACCGCCAGCAGCATAATAATGTTGAAAATATACAGCTTCTTCCCGTAAAGCTGGAGCATCTTGTAATCAAAATTCATAAAGAAAATGACAATGCCCACATTAATCAGGGTAAATATCCCCTGGCGCTGCAAAAACCAATACCGGTCATCCGACGGAGTATTCACATGGGTGGCACTTCCAATGGTAATAAGGCTCATAATTATAAGTGCAGCCACCGCCACTATGAGTACCACATCTATTTTTCTAAGTTTTTTATTCACAAACAAGGCCTGTTCCTCCAATGATATCATTTCATCATAGCCAATATATATTATCACGAACCATGCTAAAGGACAACCATATTATACAACATATACTTATCAAAATAATACGGCATCAAAAAAGCTGTGAAAAATGATTTCTCATCCCTCACAGCTTTGTGAATTCAACTCAGAATCCCTTTCCGCCGGATTTTAAAGACAGGCCACGTTCAGCCAACCGATCAGTGATTTCCTTAAAGGACTTGGCACCCAAATTACGGAAGCCCATAATCTCCTCGCTGGTTCTCTCCACCAAATCACCAATAGTATAGATGCTATTGCGCTGCATACAATGGGTAGAACGCTGACTGAGCTCCAATTCATTGATGGAAGCCTTCAGTAATTCCTCCATTGCAGCCTTAGCAGCCTCTTCACTGCCGGACTGAGCCAAGCCGTAGCTTTCTGGTCTAGGCTCATCCACTACCGTATCAGCACACAGAGCCAGGAACGGATTCAAATCCTCAATCATGATATTAGCTGCCAGCTTCAAAGCATCTGCCGGCATAACCGAGCCGTTGGTGAATATATCCAAAGTCAGACTATCATAATCAGTAATATTTCCCACACGGGTATTTTTTACAACGTAATCCACCCGGTCAATTGGTGAAAACAGTGCGTCAATTGGGAACATACCAGCATCAGCAGTATTGTTTTTGCCAGCGGACATATAACCGCAGCCGTTCATTATCTTCAAATCAAGAGAAAATTCTTTGCCGGCTTTGACAGTAGCAATATGCATTTCCGGATTGATAATATCCAGTTCCTCATCACACTGAATATCAGCTGCTGTAACTTCCAACTGTTCCTTACCGGCAGCCTTTACCTTAATATGAGCAACTACCGTATCTTCCACCGGATTAATACACAAGCCCTTCAAATTCAGAACAATATCCATGGCATCTTCAACGGTAGAAGCAACCTTGCTTTCAATAGAGGAAGCACCGGTAATCTTCACAGCTGTAACAGCTGCACCCTTGATAGATGACAGGAGAATCCGCTTCAGGCTGTTACCTATTGTGGTACCATAACCACGGTCCAATGGTCCACAAATAAACTGGCCATGAGTCTTATCAGTAACATCTCCCGAACAACGGATTTTTGTTGTATTGACATCCAGCATATCAAAACTCCCCTCAGGTAATTTAAAACAAATTTCGCGTACTCTATATCCTACCATGTATTTTAGCAAAAATCAATACTTTGGAAAATTTTATTTAGCTGGGCTTTTTCCAAATCGGTAGCTTCCCTCACAGCATATTCCAGTTCTAAATATTTATCGGCTGGCTGATTCATCAGCTCCGCCATCATATCTATACTATATCCCTTTGACTGCCGAATGGCCTTCAAATCGTCCAAGTTCACTCTTTATAACCCCTTTTATTTATATATTGTAGTAACCCTATTTTTCCCTTAGGGCACTCAAACGAATGACATTGTATTATAGTGCCGGGAATTTGTAAAGGTATTTTTATGTATTTACAAAAAATGTAATTTCCTTCATTATTAAATATAACTCTTGCTACATAAATGTCATAAGTGCTATACTAATATGGTATAGTTTGAATACAATAATATATATGAAAGGACACGATAATTCGTGATGGTGACTAGTATGAAGGTTGGAATTTATGGCTACGGTAATCTGGGCCGCGGTATTGAATGTGCAGTAAAGAACAGCGATGACATGGAATTGGTAGCGGTATTTACTCGCAGAGATCCTGCTACTGTAAAAATACAGACAGAAACCGCCAAGGTATATGCAGCCGCCGATGTTGCTGATTTTAAAGATAAAATTGATGTAATGATTATCTGTGGCGGAAGTGCTACCGATTTGCCAAAGCAGACTCCGGAACTGGCCAAAATGTTTAATGTCATTGACAGCTTTGACACCCATGCCAGAATACCAGAGCACTTTGCCAACGTAGATAAATCCGCCAAAGATAATGGCAATATTGCACTGATTTCCGCCGGCTGGGATCCAGGCATGTTCTCCCTAAACCGTCTTTATGCCAATGCCATCCTGCCAAACGGCAATGATTACACCTTCTGGGGCAAGGGCGTAAGCCAGGGACACTCCGATGCTATCCGGAGAGTAAAGGGCGTAAAAAATGGCAAGCAATACACCATTCCGGTAGAAAGCGCTTTGACAGCTGTCCGTAACGGTGAAAATCCAGAGCTCACCACCCGGCAGAAGCATATCAGAGAATGCTTTGTGGTAGCCGAAGAGGGTGCTGATTTGGCAGCTATTGAGAAGGAAATCAAGGAAATGCCAAATTACTTTGCCGACTATGACACCACTGTTCACTTCATTTCCGAAGAAGAACTGGCCCAAAATCACAGTGGCATTCCCCATGGCGGCTTCGTATTCCGTACCGGCTCCACCGGCTGGAATAACGAGCACAACCATGTGATTGAATACAGCCTTAAGCTGGATTCCAATCCGGAATTCACCGCCTCGGTTATCGTGGCCTATGCCCGGGCCATCAACCGACTCCATAGTGAAGGGGCTGTTGGCTGCAAAACAGTTTTTGATATCGCGCCAGCATATCTCAGTCCACTCTCCGGTGAAGAACTCCGGGCCCACATGTTGTAATATTTTCGGAGCTGATCCAAGCAGGTCAGCTCCTTTTTTATTCAACAATTACATAAATTGTAAGAATATTTAAAAAATTGTTGCTAAACTGTAAATCCTATATTATAATATAGGCAAATAAGAGGTGTTTGATGTTTGCACCATCAGCTTTCGTGGAGGAAAGGATTTGGCTGGTGTTGATGCGCCGATTATATTAATTCACTTTTGGTAACATGATATAGCAACAGTGTATTGAGGTAAGATGGTAACTCCTTTGTTAATGACTTCGTAACCCAATCTAATCGTAATGGTTAGTGATTAGTAGTTAAGTACAGTGCATGAGTTAAAACTCCCATTAGGGATGTCCGACGACACCAAACACCTCTTTTCATCTGAATGTTAAAGCTCCGGCAGATGCCGGAGCTTTTTTTGTGTCTTATTAGGAATCTTGTAAAACGCTGGCTATTCCCTGCACCAATTTATCCACGTCAATCGGCTTGGCCAAATGTCCATTCATTCCTGCATTAATAGCCGCCCGTTTATCCTCCTCAAAGGCATTGGCCGTCATGGCCAGAATTGGGATATGGGCTTTTTCTTCATCCAAGAGCTTGCGAATGGTTTCTGTCGCCTCATAACCATTCATATTAGGCATCTGAATATCCATTAATATAAAATCATAATAATGGGCCGGAGCCTGTACTAACATATCCACACAAATTTGGCCGTCAGCTGCATGCTCCACCATAAGACCTAATTCTGTCAGGATCTCGATGGCAATTTCGGCATTGATATCATTGTCCTCCGCCAGAAGCACCCGCTTACCCTGAATAACATCTGTTTTGTACTCAACAATATTCAGAGTTTCCTGTTGCTCCTCCTTGGTGGCAATACGATGAGGAATGGTAATAACAAAGGAAGTGCCCTCTCCCTTTTTACTCTGTACCTCAATAGTACCTTCCAAAAAATCTACCAAGCGCTTTACTATGGACATTCCCAGGCCAGTACCCTCAATTTTGTTCCCCACATTGTTGCTTTCCCGGGCAAAGGCGTCGAATATTTGAGGAATAAACTCCTGGGACATACCAATACCCGTATCAGAAATAGTCGTTTTAAAGGCAACCCAACCCTCCCGTTCATGGGGAACTTCCTCCACCTCAAAGCTTATGCTGCCACCCTCTGGGGTGTATTTATAGGCATTGGAAATAACATTCAGGAATACATCCCGTAATTTTCCGGCATCGCAATAAATATATTGATGCTTGACATTTACCTTGCGGATAAATTTCAGATTCTTTTTATCCATCATCGGCATGAACACCGAATAGAGATAATCAGCAAATTGGTAGGCATTCCACACGTTCTCATGCAGTTCCAAGGTGCCCTTTTCAATGCGGGCCATCTCCAAAACATTGTCTATGATGGACAGAAGAACACGGCTTACCTCCCCCATCTTGGCGAGATAATACTGCCGCCGGGATGGATCTTCCTGATATTTTTCCAGCAAATCCCGGTAGCCCATTATAGCATTCATCGGGGTACGAATATCATGGGACATATTAAACAAGAAGGCCGTTTTGGCATTATTGGCCGCCTCGGCGGCTTCCTTGGCCACCTGCAGCTCCGCCTGCTTTTTCTGTTCCGCCACCACTATATCGGTAATATCCCGAAACCCTACCACGATGGCCGGCTGCCCGGTTTCATCCATAATCCGTAGGTAGCTTCCTTGATAATGACGTCTGTTTCCCTCCGTATCTATCTGGGCAAACTGGATACGATACATTTCCTTTTCGCTGACCTGCTGAACTAGATTTTCTATGGTTGTGACCTTATGCATCCTTTCCCGGTCCTCCGGAGCCACATAAGTATCAATATAATGCATCAGCACCTGTTCATAATTATAGCCTTCTGCCACCTTTTCTAAGGCATCTGCCGTATCCGGCCGGTTGTAATAGCAAATCATCCGCAGGCGATGATTGATAACATCCACAATATTTACCGTAACATAGTCCTGGGAAAAAATATCAAAAATCCGGGTATGAAGCTCATCCCGCTTCCGCTCCGAAATATCCGTAACAATACCTACAACCTGCTGTGGGTGGCCCTCGGGGTCAATCACCCTGCGAGCAGCCACGTGAATCCAATGAATAGACTTATCCTTGTTATATACCCGAAACTCCTCTTCATGGATATCCCGGGGATCTGTAAGCTTTCCCAAAACCTCCATGGCGGAGAGAACCAATTCCTGATCATCAGGCACAATACTGTTAAAAAAGCTAGGCCAGCTTTGCGGAAACTCACCGGCCCGCGTATAACCAAACATCTTCCAATAGGCATCGTTCCAGGAAACCGCCATCAGTCGGCCATTTTCATCATAATCCACCCGAAAACGGGCAGCTTCATTTAAATCATAAACTGTGCCAAACCACTTAGCCGCATCTTCCCGATAAGCTTTTTGGATAATCTCCTTCAAAGGATTTTTCCGACCGAAATCATGGTCCTTTATGGGGGTAACATCGATAACGGCACCGTGCATCATAAAAGGACGGCCATTGGCTGCCCGAACCAGGCTGCCTACGTCGTTAACCACCACATAATCGCCGTTCTTGTGAAGAATACGGTATTCAACATCGAATTTTTCCGCCTGGCCCAGGCTGGTACTATTAACCGCATCCATCATAATGGACATGTCATCGGGATGAATATATTGTTTAAAGGTGTCTAAAGTATCGGGAAACTCCTCCTTGCTCCGATAGCCCAGCATTTGCCTCAGCTCATCGGAAAAAATCATTTCCTTAATATTGCCATCATCGGTAAGAGCAGCATACCAGGTACCGGACCGCACGCGAAATCGATCAAAATTTACATCCTTTTCCATGGTAACAACACCTCGTAGGATAAAACTTAATTGTTAGTATAATACGCATACCTTTCCGAAATATCATTCAGTAATTTTAGAAACTCATCATAATCGTACAAACCATCGCTGTTTTGGGCCAGCCCCTTGAAGGTCAGGTGATACCGCATAGGCGGATTTTGCAAATTCAGTACTTGGCACTGACGTATCTGATTATCACTTTGATAAATCATATATGGATTAATATACAGCCGCCCATCCTTACTCCGGCGCCTTTCCAAAACAATTTTCCCGCCAATGGGTGCCTTATAGGTAATGGTATTAGGCAAATGGTAATCTGCCACCCCCAAAACCGTGGTCAGCATTATAATATTGGTATCGTGACCACACAGAAAGGCAAACTTTAAATTATCATTCTGCAAATCCTGTTCTATGGTATTTAACAGTAAATGAGTATTGCGCAGGGCCAGGGCCGGATTTTCACAAATCATGCACTGCCCCGCCGTATGTATGGCTCCAATTTTTTGCCAGTCCTGATAGGTCAACCCGGTACCACCATCCGCCTTGTTATCATCTGCTTCCTCATAATACTGCATAATCAACGAATCGGTGGTTTTATAGGCATCATGAAGAGCCCCTGTATAACCAGGTACATTTTTATTTTTGCCCTTATATATAATATTAATATCCTTGGTATTCAGATGTTCAATGCCCTTTTCCTTGGCATAGGGTGTATTAGAAAAATCCACGGCCTTTTCGAAGCTAATCAGCATATCTGCACAATCACTCAAATAATTGCCAATGGATTTTTCATGAAACTCGCTGCCTAATTTGTATAATTCCGGTGTATCCAGAGTGATGGGTTTAATGAAAACCGGATCCGACTCATCGATACCCAGCTTATATTCTATAGGGATATTGGCCACCGGCAACATGCCACTGGAAAAATATTTGGCCGTGGCTATGGTCCGCTGGAAGGAATTGGTATAAAAGGACACCTGACCAGCTTGGGGAAGCCAGTCCTCAGGCATAAATCCCTCATCCACCAAATAACAATGAAAATACTGTCCGAAGGCCGTTTCGTTCCTGGCCCCCTTCATGGTTAAATGCCCCGGTTTCGTCTGCCAGTCCGGCTGCTTATGGGTATTGAGCTTATAGACTACTGAATTGGGGCCAACTAACGGGGCTCTTGCCCCATGGCGGCTCATTACCACCAGCTGTTCCAGCTGATATCCCTTGTCTGTAAGTTCAGAGCCGGCCTCTGCCCCATTAGCAGTAACCAGCAGTAACGCAGCCCATAAAGCCCAACAAATCACATATTTAGTATATTTTTTCATAACATGATCATACATCGCCCCAAATACCGCCCATCCATTTATTCTCTGAAACCAGATGCAGCTTACGGCTCATTTCAAAGAGCTCATCAGTATCCTGGCGGGTTTTCTCAACATTGCCGTTGGCATTTAAGGCCATGAAACGGCTTATCTGCTCCCGGGTGTATTTATTCTTAATGAGTATGGCCTGACAAAGATTGTTAAACAACACATTGGTGGTGAAAAAATCCAGATTATTCTGCTTAGTGACATAGCGGGTTATTTTCAGCATAGTATCGCTGTATTCCAAAAAAGCACTATACAGCTCACCCAAGGTATTTACCCCCAACCAGGACAGACTCCGCAAATGGCCATAGGCTGGCGTTGTAAAGTATTCCAATTGGGAGGCGGTAGTGTACATATCGATAAACTCGAAGAATTCGTCATTGGTGGTGAGATACTCGTTCAAAGTAACCTCATCCAATGGCAGACTGTGGAAATCACCGCTGGCAATCTGCTCACTGATCTCGTTCTTGTACTGTTGGATATTATTGTTCAGTTCCACAAACTGGTTATCCGCTATCTCCAGCAAGCCCGCAATGCGGGAAAACTCCCGGCGAATGGTACTAGGAATACCAAAGCTGCTCTTATAACCCAAGTCATGCTCGATTTCGGCCCAGGCATGCTGCAAAACCGTCCTGATCTGAATTTCGCAGCGAATCTTGCATAGCTCCTCCGGAAAGCCCTCTTCCGGCTTCAAAGAAACCACATTGTGGAGGGACAAATAACCAAACTGGGTAGCACTCAGTGCTTTGCGTTTATCAATGGAATTATATTCATCCAATACAAAATTCTTTTTCAGTGCCTCTGCTATTTCGTCCACTGTGATATTTAAATAGCAGATTATTCTGGCAGCACATAAATCCGTAATATCATATATTGAGGCATATTTCCCGCTTTTCCTTCGCAATTTTTCCGCCAATGAATCCACGGTTTTGATACGATGGGCCACCTCCATGGTAAAAAAGCCGTTCTTTTTTATCATTTCCGTAAGCTTATTATGCAGGATTTCGCCCAATTCCTGATATATTTCAATGTTTTCCGAATAGGTTTGAAGTATGTCTTTTTCTCGCTTGAGCAAATCACCGTACATACAATCTGGCCCCCAACCAAACAGAACTATCTCATCAATTTCATACTCTCTAATAACTTCTGCATCAAAATGGAAAATCCTGCAAATACAAAATATCAGGGAAGGTAAAATGCCACGCACTCTTCCTTCCCTGTTTACATACGATTAAACCCTAAACTGACTGATAGCTTCCTTCAAAATTTCGGCCTGAGAACTAAGTTCCACGGAAGCAGAGGCACTTTCCTCAGCTGTTGCTGAATTGGTCTGTACCACGTTGGACACCTGTACAACACCCTGATTGAGCATCTGCAAAGAGGAATTTTGCTTTACTGATGCAGTGGCTATTTCACTAACCAAAGCTGCAACCTCGCCAACCCCTTCTTTAATACTGCGCAGAGCATCAGAGGTTTCATTGGCCAGCTTGGTACCCATATTTACCTTATCAATGGATTCCTCAATAATATCCGTGGTTTCCTTGGCGGCTTTGGCGCTGCGGGCAGCCAAATTACGCACTTCTTCCGCCACCACGGCAAAGCCCTTGCCATGCTGTCCTGCCCGGGCGGCCTCAACTGCCGCATTAAGAGCCAGGATATTCGTCTGGAAAGCGATCTCATCAATTACCTTGATAATCTTGGCAATATTGCTGGATGATTCATTAATATCACCCATGGCCTTCAGCATTTCACCCATCCGCTGGTTGCCCACTTCGGCCTTGTTGTTGGCCTCCATGGTGAGGCGGTTGGCCCGCTCAGCATTATCCGCATTCTGGGATGTCTGATGGGTAATCTCCGCAATAGATGCGGACAGCTGCTGAACTGATGCCGCCTGTGTAGTGGCTCCGTTAGCCAGCATATTCCCCGAATCAGAGATATTTTTGGCACCGGCGGCCACCTGAGATGCCGACAAGCCAATATTTTCCATAAGCTTGTGCATGGTGTTCTTCATCTGATTGGTATTTTTGGCCAGCTCTGCCAGCTCGTCGCTGCCTACTGCCTGAATATCTGCCATGCTCAAATCGCCACCGGCAATTTTATTCATGGTATCCGTCACATCGTATACAGCATTCATCTTCCGGTTAATTATGGCTATGGAAGCAGCGCCCACCAGCAGGAACAGGATAATTGCCGCCAGGGCCATCTTAAAAATGAATTCCTGCTCCATAGCTATAACCGGTGCACTTGGCGCACCAACAAACAGCATACCGATACGCTTACCGCTGGAGTCAGAGATTGGAACATAACAGGTATAATATGGTACCCCCAACACATCAGCCTGGACATTGGCCACTTCCCCACGACCAACTACCATATCATAAATATCCTTATTCGCCTTGGTACCCACGGCCCGTTGTCCGTCCTTCATAACGGTGGTAGATACCCGGGTATCATCCTTAAACAAGGTCAAAGCCTCTTCCCCAGCCAGGGCATCCAAATCGCTGGACAGATTTTCCATAAGAGCACTGCCCTTGTACAACTTACCTTCCTTTATGCTCCAGCTGCCAGGATACTTCACGTCCACCAGCTGCTCCACCCGCTGGGAAATATCCGATACCTTGCCGATATAGGCATCGGTAAAGCCGGCGTCTGCGTTGATATATCCAATTACTCCCAACAGGATACAAGCTATCAGCAAGCATCCATCAATGAATATAACCGCTTGTTTCTTTAGATTCATAAACGCCCCTCTTTTCTTCCGAGATAATTATTTTATCTTGCTAAAAAATCCGTTATTTTTCCGTACAAAATTGTCTTTATTATTGTTCGATATTATCCTGCTAAAATCCTTTTAAATCGTAAAAATATACAGAATATAAACAATTTTATCTCGTAAAAAAATAAATCCCACACTCAAAAAGGATTTTTTGATGTCTTTGTTGAATGATAGTACCAAATGATTTAGTTAAAAATGTTTTTTCATCTTGGCATTTCAGGAGGGGTTTACATGAATGCGGAAGATTTCTATAACCTTATTGAAGGTAATTATGCTCTCATACAGGGACGTAAATGGGATACGGATAAGGTAAAACGCTTTGTCAAATTATTTTTGATGGATGAAAGTTTCAAGCAGCTGCAGGAGGCCTTGGCAACCGGTGATGTGGATGCTGCTTTTAATGCCGCTCATACGCTAAAGGGTGTCTGCGCCAATATTGCCTTCGCCAAGCTGCAGGCTTCCGCCTCAGCGGTCACCGAAGCCCTGCGGGCCAAGGACTTAGAAAAAGGTAAGTCTTTAATGCCAGCTGTTGAAGAGGATTACGAAAAACATATGGTATTTATCAAGATGTTCTTAGAAGACTAATAACTTCCTTCCTACCCTATATAAGAAAAATGAGCTTATCATCCTAAGGATGAAAGCTCATTTTTCTTTTAACTATGATATATTTTTGCCAAGGTGGTTTTTAATTTCTTGACATCAACTGGCTTGGCCAAATGACCATCCATGCCCGTTTCCAAACATCTCTTGACATCATCGGCAAAGGCATTGGCCGTCATTGCATAAATTGGTATAGTCCGGGCATCTTCCCGGTTGAAGGAGCGAATGGATTTGGTAGCCGCATAGCCATCCATCACCGGCATCATCAAGTCCATCAAAATCACATCAAAAGTCCCCGGTGGATTATCAACAAATTTTACCACCCCTTCCTTGCCATTGGCCGCCACGGTCACCTGGGCCCCGAAATCCACCAACAGCCGTCGGATAATTTCAGCATTGATTTCGTTATCCTCAACCACTAATACCTTGATACCGGTTATATCAACCTTGGATAAATCCAGCTTCTCCGGCAGATCTTCCTCTCTGGCAATTTTAAAGGGTAGGGTAATCTCCACCGAAGTTCCCAAGCCTTCCTTACTGGCAACACTTATGCTACCGTGCATCATCTCCACCAAGCGCTTGGTTATGTACATACCCAGCCCTGTACCGGAATAGGTACTGCGAGCACTTTCATGTTCCTGGGTAAAGGGTTCAAAGATATGATTCAAAAATTCCTGACTCATACCGATACCCGTATCAGAAATAATAAATTTATAGGTAACATCTTTTTTATTTTGGGACACCAGCTCTTTTTTTATGGAGACCATGCCTCCTTCACGGTTGTATTTTACCGCATTGCTAAACACATTTAAAAATAACTGCCGCAAATGGACGGGGCTGCCAAACAAATATATGGCATCGGATATATCGGAAATCTCATTTTCGGAAACAAATCTTATACCCCGTTCCAAAGCCCGTTCCTTAACAATGGTCTCTATCGCATCGCCCAAAGCCCGAACACTGAAGGCTTCATTGCTAAGGGTCACTTCATCCACATCGATCTTGGTTATTTCCAAGACATCATTGACCAGATCCAGCAAATGCTTGGCGGCTACCCGGGCCTTTTCCCGATTTTCATCCACCATTTGCCGGTCCTCCGGATGATTGCTATTTAATTCCATGAGACCGATAATGCAGTTCAGCGGTGTACGAATATCATGGGACATACTGGCCAAAAAGGCTGTCTTGGCCGCATTGGCCTTTTTTTCATTTTCCAAAGCTATATTCAGCTTACTCTCAATTCTAGCTTCCCGCTGTACCCGGTCCGTCACATCACCACAATAGCCGGAAATGTAGCTAACGCCCCCTTGGCCCATATGCAAGGTCCCACCAGCCTGAAAATTGACTTTACCCTTGGTGGGGTGATTATAGGTCAGCAATCGGCCCATTATCTTTCCCTGAAGCATCATCTGATAGTCATCGGCTTCAATTTCGTCAAATTTCTCCAACCGGGCATGATAAAATTCATATATTTCTTCAGGGGTAAGATTCATGCCTTTTATCCCCAACATTCCCTGAATTTTATCATCCACTACCATTTTGTTGATCCCGTCAGGATTAAGATAAATTCGCCAAATTCCATAGCCGGTCGCCTCAATGATGGACAGATTTTCCGTCAGTTCATTAATAATTTTTTCCTGCGCATGCCGTTCCTCTTCCTGCTGAGCCAAAACATCTGCCTGCTGCTGTTTCACCAGTTTCAGCTGACGGTGCTGAAAAATTACATAGCCCAAACACAAGCAGATTATTTCGGCCAACACCAAGCAAAGCCCATCATGGATTAACATACCGGTGCTGTACCCCAAAACAGGCAAGGTCATCAGAACTACTGTTTCCGCGATGTTTTCGCAGCTAAAGACGGGAAGGAATATGCAGTCAGTCATACGGGCCATCTGGTGGTTTTTAACGGGAAGACCGTCAACCAAATTCTCTACTTGGAAAATATCGATCGCCCCTTCAGTATTCAGAATGTCAACGACAGCAAGCAGTTACTGATTATTGGTGAGAACAGCATAGCTCTGCTCGACATTGCCACAGACAAGATTATCGGCACGTGGCGCCTTGACTTCCGTGTTATGAGTGTCGGCAGACGTGACTACAAACCCTTGTTGTTCGACAACCGTGGACGTATGCATCTTTTCAATGGTCTTGATGATATCACTAATGAGAAGGTCCCCGTTTCTGGTCAGGTTACAGCCTTTGCCAGTTCAAAGAATGAACATCTCACAGCCTATGGTATGGCCGACGGTACCATTTGGTTGATAGACAAAAACGGAAAGAGCTTTAAGCTTGTTGGTCATCTCTCACAAGTCACCAAGATGAAATTAAACGGTAAACGTCTGTATTCCTCCAGCTATGATGGCAAATTGCTTTTCTGGGTAACTGACGACCCTCAGATTAAGCCCATCACGCTATTCCAGTCCAGTAGCTGGCTCACTGATTTCACTTTCAGCAGCACCAAGGATTACATATGGACTGGTGAACATAACGGTACTATTACCGAATATCTCATCTCGCTGCCGAAGATAGCCCAGCGCCTTCGTCAGAACGTGAAGCGCAATTTCACCAAGGAAGAGTGGAACTACTACGTGGGCAAAGGAATTCCGTATAGGGAGGTAAAAGTGAATAGTGAACAGTGAAGAATTTGCTACCGCTATGAAAGAGAGAAATAGATATATAATAATGCGGAGGATACTGCTGTGTGCAGCAATCTTCATTATTTATTGTTCATTATTCATTAGCCCCGCAGGGGCGCAGGGCCTTCCCCTGATTCGCAACTATACAGCGGCGGAATATGGCGGTCATAACCGTAACTACGATGTTGAGGAAGGTGAGGACGGTACGATTTTTGTAGCTAATTTCGAAGGTTTGCTCTATTACGACCGTGTTCGCTGGCGCATCATTCATACTCCCGGCATCAATCGTGTTACAGTCTGTGTTCGCGACAGCAAGAACACCATGTGGGTAGGAGGATATAAATTTTTTGCCCGTGTGCAGCAGCGTGCCAATGGTGAATTGTATTTGCAGCAAGTGGCGAAGGACGGGCAGTTCGATGGTGAGGTAATGGAAATCTTTGAGGACGAAGGTGCGTTGCAGTTCGTGGCCAGTGACAACAATGTCTATGAGGTCACCGAAACGGATAGTTCCACCCCCATCGTGAAGCTGAAGAAGCGCACTAATGCCAACTTTACCATTGGCGTTGAGTCCAATGTCGTGTCGGTGGAAGCACTGAAGGCAGGCAAGGAAAATGCCTTGATGGAAGACATCATCCAGACAGAGAAACTTGACGACGGACTAATTGTCAAGGTAAAGGAGAATATGGGCCTGATTATT
>CACZYN010000014.1 GCA_902785445.1 uncultured Anaerovibrio sp. | reverse complement strand
TTTATTGAAAACGATTTAGATATTCTAAAATATGATTCAGCAAACTGATAATACATTTCGGAACCTGATCCAAATAACGAAATTATTTGTCTTGGGATTAATTGAAACATTAAAAATTTTTGCAAAATCACCAATTTTAATCATATTTTTTCCCCGTTAAAATATGAAGCCGGATAACAACACATTAACCATAAAAATAACTATGATGGCACTTACTACCGAACGGGTGGTAGCCTTACCTACCCCTTCGGCCCCCTCCGGTGCCTTCATGCCATAATAACAGCCCAAGGTGGCTATAACGGCGCCAAATACCACAGCTTTTACCAGACCGCCAAACATATCTTTTAGCACTACATAGTCACTAATAGAATGAACAAACTCGTAGGTGGATATCCCGGCGTAGTATTTAGCCACCAACCAGCCCCCCACTACACCGATTATATCGCCGTATACCGTAAGTAACGGTACCATTACCATACAAGCCAGCATTCTGGGTACAACCAGATAACCTGTAGGATTGGTCCCCATCACCCGAAGAGCATCTATTTGCTCTGTCACCTTCATGGTACTGATTTCTGCTGTCATGGCAGAACCCACCCGACCAGCGGATACGACTCCTACCAGCACTGGTCCCAGCTCGCGTCCTATGGCAATAGCCACAATACCGCCAACGGTAGAGGAAGCCCCCATCTTAATAAATTCATTGGCTATCTGCAGAGTCATTACCATACCAGTAAAGGTTAAAGTCAAGGAAACAATGGGCAAAGAATCTACACCCAAATGGGACATCTGGTTTACCACATGCCTGAAACGAATCTTTACCGGGATTTGTTTTACTGCCTCAATAAACAGCAGCATAACATCGCCCACGAAATATAACAGCTCCAAAACCGAAGCACCAATTACTTCCAGAAACCTAACAAACATTTATTAAGCCTCCACCCGTACATTACTTCTTCTTTTCCACCACTCTAACCGAGGTATGAATTACGTTGTCTATTATATAATCTGTCGCTAGCTTACTTACTACTTCAGCTTCTTTTCCACTCTTTTCAGTTTTCTTGCCCTTCTTGGCATCCTCAATGGCCTGCTTGGCCTCTTTTTCCAGACGCTTAGCTTGCTTTATGGCTTGCTTGATAGCTTCTTTTTGCTGAGCTTCCGTCATAGCCGCTGCCACAGCCGGTTCAATCACAATATCATTATTGTGATTGGAATCCGTCATTTCCTTCAAGATGGTCTCAGTAGAAATGGACTTATCCTCTTCCAGACTGGCTCCAAAACCACCTTTTCCCCACGGTATGGCTTAATGGTAGTAGAAAATATCACCGTTTCTCCCGGTAAAACCTCACCCTTGGACGGTACAGCCGACAGCAGGGATGCAGTCATCCGCTTACCCTCAATAAAGACATCTACCTTTATATCATAAATATCTGCTTCACGATCCTTGTTATTACAGATGGTACTCATTATTTCCGTCATTTCACTGATGGCCGGTTTGCCCACGTCCGAGCTGTTATAAAACATATTGCTGCGCTCCACACGGCCACCTTCACCCATATTAGTCCGTACAACGAAATGTACCTTAGCCGTACCATTCATTTCCCGGTTTATAGTCTTGCTCAAAGCATCGTAAACCATGGCAGTAGACAGGGCTGGAACCAGCTCCTCATCATAGGCTACCAAAGAATTATACGAAATAGATTTCGCCAAATCCACATCGTTGATGGTGACAATTACCGGAATATTCTGTGGGAATACTCCCAAAATACCTGCTATACCATCGGCTCTATCCTGATTAATCCGACCAATCAATGAGGTATTATTTCCCAGCTTCATTCCGCTCAGAGGACCATGTACCGTAGAGACAACATCCGACCCTGTCATAAAGTAGTTAACATTGCCCCGGTGAGAAAACGGATGGCCAAAGGCCAAAATACGCTTATCATCCACTGCTGTAACAGTACCAATAGCCCCAAGGCTATAATCCCCCACTGCTGCGGCAACGCCCACGGCACTACCTGGCTCTAAAGTAGCATTATAATTAATTGTATGGGCTCCAGCAAAGGAATTCCACTCACTGGTGTCCTGTATTTTAAAGCCCTTAGCCCCTAATGTTTCCCGGATAAGCTCAATGCCCTTGGAGCTGAAACCAGCTGCCATGAGCACAGCTTTTTCTTCTATTTCGGTATTCGAAGCTACCGGCTCATCCCCCTCATTCTTTATCTCTCCCTTAGGAGCATATTCTGCCTGAGCTGGGGCAGAATTTTCCATTTCTTCCTGTGTTGCCGCTGTCTCTGCTGATGGATCTGACTTAGACTCTTCAGCCTGAGCAGTTGTATCCGCTGTTTTCCCCTTTTCACTGCCCTCTTCCTGAGGGGACTGAACTTCTGGCTCATTTTCTTCTGGGGGAACATAACCCTCCCGCAAATTATCGGCCAAATTAGGATTATTCCAATCCTCTCGCAAATTATCCGCCAGATTTGGATTGCTCACATCCGGGAAGTGCTTAGGATTCATTTTGTTCAAGGCAACTTTTATATCCTTTACCTTTTGGTCAAACTCCTCCTGGGCCTTTTCCGCTTCCTCCCGGGCCTTGGCAATATCCACCTGAGGCAATGACGTCTTGTTCTTGGTATCAGGATAATCCCATATCTTAAGCATATCATCAATAGGGGTTACCATAATTCCTTTATTTATATGCATTTCCTTAATGCTGGCCGACAATGCCCCCGCCAGTTTCCCATTAATATATATTGGGCTGCCGCTCATACCGGAAATAGCTCCACCGGTTTCCTCAATCAAAGGGCCGGAAACATCAATCAAAATCCGGGGCGAGTCCATTTTTCCGCCCCCCATGCGACCAGTTACCTTGACATCAAAGGAGCGAATTTCTCCACTTGGGTCAATAACGGTATAGCCCTTGCCCGTCATACCGTTTTGAATCTCATCCATATGAATAATCTCCGGCAATGCAGCCAAGCACACGGAACCAGCCAGCAAGGAAATTGACATGCAGGCTGCAATAATTTTTTTCTTTAAATTTAATCTATTTAAAAATTTTCTCACTTATTTCACCTTTGTTCTACAGAATATAGCTCAACACACTTATTATATATTATGAAAATGAAAAAAGAAAGGGAGCATGGCCCCCTTTCCTTTAATATTTTTTCACTTTCTTACTACTATCAGAGCATTTCCTATTCTTCGTTCGCCACCATCAGATGGTTGATTAACCGTGCGGTCCTTTACCACCATCTCGCTGGAGCCGCCTCCGTCATAATTCACGCCTTTTACAGCCCCATACTTTACCAAAAGCTGCCCCATTTCAGCTAAAGTAGCGCCTATACTATGGCTCTGCCGGCCGTCAACTACCAACAGCAATATATTGCCATTTTCCTTGATGCCCACAGCAGTCCGCGGAGCCCGGCCATTGGCTATATCAGCGGCAATATCTTCCTGCTGGGAAGTAACACTTACCACGCCATTCTTCACCAACTGGGGACCTGCACCATAAAAATCAGCATCATCCGCCACTTCTTCCCCCAGAGTTTCACTAATAACTGCCCGATCACCCACCTTTACATTGGCAAAATATTCCTGGGACTTCCCATGAACGGACACAACCACCCCATCTGCTGGTATTTCACTATTCCCCTGGTTGATGGCCTGCACCATCCCCTTACGAATGACAAATTCCTTGCCAAATTCGTTTGTTTCCGTGCGCTGACCATATAGACCATTGTATAAAATCACCGCATTCTCTCCCCGGGGAGAATTTACCCCCCAAAAAGAAATGCTTTGCCCATGTACTGTAACAGTGCCCTCATAGTTTCCTCGGCCAATATCATAGCTGCCATCCGGCTTTTTTATAAGCCCGGTACGACTTTTATCCACCATGCCAGCTGTAGTGCCATTAATACGCACATCCCCAATCAGGAATTTCCCACTCCAGTCAAAATAGCCACCATTAATCGCGGCAATTGCCTTATAATTACGGGAGATGCTGGACAATCTATCTAACCCCGCCGACACATTGCCATGGGGCAAAACCATTTTTATATTGAATTTTTTCGGGTCAATATCCAGCATATAGGCCGTAAGCATACCACGACTGTCAAAGCGGACATATTTCCCTTGCAGCAAGCCCTCTTCCAGTTTATTTAGTGATTCCTCCTCATATTCGTTGATTAAATCTATGACGATTCTATCAGGATTCTTTAACGAATACACTTTCACTGGAGCCGGAATCTTCATGTCCACAATCAGCTGGACGGTATCACCATAAGTGGCCAAAATCAAGTCCTTGATTGCTCCCCGCTTGGTAGCTGGGGCAGCCTTCATGGCGGTATAAACCCCGTCAACATTTATTACCAATCTGGTATTATTGTTTTCCAAATGGTAATTGTATTTTTTACTGCTGGTGAGATCCATAACCACCCGGGTATATTTCTTATCTCCCCCTACCCGAATGTTGGTTAACTCCGTACCTTTATTAGTTTCAGCGCTAGGTTTTACTGGCTTATCGGTTGGTTTATTATTCACTGCTTCTGTGGCAGTATTAGGCTTAGGGGGCGTCTTGGCTGCCCCGTAAGCATCATTGGCTAAGCCAGTAATATTTATTGTAAGCACCATTGCCACAGCAACAGCTACTATTTTTTTCATCTTCACTGTATCACTTCCCATAAAAATGGACTGTTACGCAAAAACGCAACAGCCCCAATATATCAACGCTTTTGTTCTTAACCCTTGGCCTGACGTTGCTGCATTATACGCTCCGACATATCATGCCGGGCCTTGTCCTCCAAGGTAAGCTGCTTATAAATCACATCAGCCAAACCTACGCCACCGGCTGCTGACATCTGATTAACCATTTCTGTATCCATCATATCCTGCCATATTTTCTGGGCATTGGAGGTGCCAAACAGACTATCATCCGGCACCGTACGACGCATTTCCCGATACATCATATTGAGGAACATAGCCTCAAAGCCTTGGCAAGCCTCCCGCAGCTTCTTATCATAAGCCAACTGCTCTGGAGTCATTGACGCTTTATCCTTAATAGCCTTGACGGCATTTTCCTTCTGAATGTCTGTAGCGTTTTCCAAAGCCTCCGAAGCTCTCTGAAGCTGTTCGGCAAACCCCTGCGCATCCTTTACCGCCTTTGCGCCCTGATCATTGGCCTGTTGAGCCATGGCCCAGTTGCTGGTTATATTATCAATCTGCATAAAAACACTTCCTTAGATAATTTCCAGTTCGGCATGAAGAGCTCCTGCCGCTTTAATAGCCTGCAGAATAGAAATAATATCTCTTGGAGTAGCTCCTACGGAGTTCAGAGCTCCCACAATATCATTTACATTGGCTGTTGCCGGCAAAACGATGGAATTTGCTGTTGCATCCTCCACCTCGGTCTTTTCTTCCTTGGTAACAACCGTACGTCCCATACTAAATGGCTCTGGCTGATCAATTTCCGTTTCCTTGGAAATCTTTACGCTTAAGCCCCCCTGGGTAATAGCGATACTGTCAACGGAGACATTACCACCCATAACAATGGTACCAGTACGTTCATTTACAACAACCTTGGCCACGTTGTCCGGAGTTACATAGATATCTTCCAGACTGGCTACAAAGCTCACCACATCGTTACGATAATAGGCTGGAACAACTACATCAACCCGCCCCGGATTAGCTGCCTTGGCCACATTACCATATTGGCGGTTAATAGCATCAGCTATCCGACTGGCTGTAGTAAAGTCCGCTTTGGACAAGGACAAGGACAGATTGCTGCTTATATCAGCCATATCATCCTCTACTGTGCGCTCCACAATGGCACCATTCGGAGTTGTCCCCACCGTTGGGAAATTCTTTTGGGCACTGCCATTGCCCCCTCTACCGGCCACAAAACCACCAGTAGATACTGCGCCCTGGGCTACCGCATAAACATTACCATTGGCCGCCTTTAAAGGAGTCTGTACCAATGTTCCCCCCTGAATACTGGTGGCATCACCAATGGAAGAAACAGTAATATCGATATTGTCACCCTCACGGACAAATGGCGGCAAAGTTGCTGTAACAATAACGGCCGCCACATTCTTCGGTTTCAGGGTGGCTGTATCAATAGCCACGCCAAAGGCCTGCATCATGTTGCCAATGGACTGCATTGTATTAAGCATCTTATTGGAATCGCCAGTTCCGTTAAGGCCTACCACCAAACCATAACCTACCAATTGGTTAGAGCGGACCCCTTGTACCTTGGCAATATCCTTTATTCGGGTGCTTGAACTGGCTGCAAACACCACACTCATTGTCAACAGACACATACACAATGTCAGTGACATTATCTTCAAAATGCGCTTCATCACAAATCCCCCACGCTGATTCATTAGAACAGAATATTGAAAATCTGGGTAAGAATGCCCTGTCTCTGCTTGGCATTCAATGGGCCCTTACCATCAAACTTCAACGTAGCATCGGCTACCTTGCTGGACGGAATGGTATTTTTAAAGGTAATATCCTCTGGACGAACAATTCCCCGCAAAGTAATCTTATGTTCATTTTTGTTGTTCCAAATGGACTGTGTTCCTTCCACAACAAAATTGCCATTTTCCATGACCTCAGTCACTGTCACTGTAACCGTACCAGTAGCCGTATTAGTATCAGTAGCATTGCCGTTAGCCTTAAAATTATCTGATCCGCTGGCACCGGCCGCCATCAGGAAGCGGAACACGCCAGTTCCCGCATTGATATTCTGGGAACCAGATTTGGAATTGGACGTCGATTTGGTAGTAGATGTTGTCGCATTTTCACTAATAAGGATGGTCAACAAATCTCCTACCTGAGATGCCTTACGATCAGTAAACATATTTCTAGCCCCGTCACCCCACAGGCTCGCTGCGCCAGCAGTTTCCGGAGCCAACAATCCTATCTGAAAAAACATTATCCCTGCCATCACAACAGAAAAAATATATTTCATAAAGCTCACCCGCCTCCAATTTATAACTAAAGCTGCTATGCAGCCACCTCAACATTATTTTCATCAATAACCTTGGCTCGTATAACCTTGCCAGAAAGAACATTTTTCACGGATATATACCGGTCCTTACGACCATTTTCCATGGCAACGCCTTCAGCGCTCACCACTATACCATTCACATTGGCATGTATATTCACCTTGTCCCCCCGCATAATGCAGACCGGGAACTGAATGACATGGTTATTTATTATCTGCCCCTGGCCAATGCCCTTTATAGGTACCTTGCCAATTACCTCATTAACATCCGTGTAGTACTTCCAATTAGCTCCCGTGTCTTCCCGCTCTTCAATTTTAACATCACTGGCGGTAAGGACCTGATCCTGACGCAACTGTTTGGCAGCCACCACCATGTTGTCATAAACGCGAATTCGCATAGAACACTTCACCGTGGTGTATTTCCTGCCATTCAGCAAAACGTCCAGATTCACCTGGGTACCCTTGGCAAAACGTATTCCATTGGGAATGCTTCCTGAATAGGTAATCTTCCCCTCCGGGAGTCGCAACCCCGCCGGAACAATTATTGGTTCAATAGTATGGCGGCGTTCTTCCCCGCCCTCAGCCATGGCAGCATCAATACATATGATAGCCTGCTGAATGAAATTTTCCCGCACCACAACCTGGGGCAACTGAGCTGTAGGCTGTACCGACACCCCGGCGCCCTTGGAAACAGACACTGGAAACAAAACAACTATTACCAATAAAAGTTTAACTAAAGTTTTCATCACCGTTTCAAACCGTTAGCAATTTCCAACATAGAGTCAGAAGTGGTTATCGCCTTGGAATTGGACTCATAGGCACGCTGTGCCACAATCATGTTTACCATTTCATCTACTATCTGAACGCTGGACATTTCCAAAGCGCTCTGAATAAGGGTACCGGTACCATCAGTACCTGGATTATTTTCTAATGGCTCACCGGAGGCCTCAGACTGGATAAATAAATTCTTACCAATGGCGGTCAAACCAGCCGGATTTAAAAATCTGGCCAAAGTAATCTGCCCCACCACAGTGGAAGTACCACCAGCTGGGGTGTCAGAAACCGCACCCGTAGACGAGATAGCAATGCTGTCACTTGGTGCATTGGCATCAAACTGAATGTTGTTAGTCAGTGGATAACCTTCGGTAGTTACCAGATTACGGTTGGAATCCAACTTAAAGGAACCATCTCTGGTATAGGCTGTAGTACCATCCGGCAAAAGAATCTGGAAGAAGCCTTCACCTTCAATGGCAATATCCGTAATATTATCTGTAACCTGAATATTACCCTGGGTAAACACACGGGTAGTTGCAGCAAATTTGGTACCCAAACCTATCTGCATAGGGGTTGGGAACTGAGTACCATCGCCACTTTCTGCACCGCCAGCCCGCAAGGTCTGATAAATCAAATCCTGAAACTCAGCCCGCTGAGCCTTAGCACCAGTAGTATTTACGTTAGCAATATTGTGAGACAATACATCCATCTGTTTCTGCTGGCCCTTCATGCCGGAAGCCGCAGACCAAAGTGATCTCATCATAAGGCATTTCTCCTATCTGCAAACACAACGTTAAAAACGCTTCACTAATATATTATCGTAAAATCCTTAAAATAAAATTAGGATTTAATTACATATTCCGACCGACTTCACTGACGGACTTCTCCAACATAGAATCCTGAGTGACCACAGCCCGGGAATTAGCTTCGTAGGACCGATAATTGGCAATCAAGTTTACCATTTCCGAAACCACATTTGTATTGGAGCGTTCCAATATTCCCTGCTGAATTTCTCCTGTAGCATTGGTTCGACGTGGATTATTCCCGTTAGGGCGATATAGGTTATCTCCCAGCTTAATCATTGCCCGGCGTCCGCCTTCAAATTGGAAGAGTCCAAGCCGAGCCACCGGATTACCATCAGCAGTTATATTACCGGTTGCGCCCACAATAATTGTGGTAGCTTCCTCCGGAATATCAATCGGGCGTCCTCTTTCATCTAATACGTTGTAACCGCTGACATTTACCAGACGGCCACTGGAGGAACGGTAGAAATTGCCATCCCTGGTATAACGCTGTCCCTGTGGAGTATCTATCAAGAAGTATCCCTCGCCAGAAATGGCTAAATCAAAAGGATTGCCAGTGGTCTGGAAAGATCCCTGAGAAAAATCTGTCGCCACTTCATCTACCTTGGAACCCATCCCCAGTTCACCAATTATTGGAGCATTCTGGTACAGGGAAAAGCCCTTAAAGGTAGTCACATCCCGTTGTTGCCGGGATAAATCGTCAATTCTGTGCATCAGCATCGGCTTAAAATCGCTGCTTACTGCATCATCTCTCTTAAATCCTGTAGTGTTCGCATTTGCCAGGTTATTGGCAATAACATCCGTGCGGCAGGATTCCGTAATCATCCCTGTAGCTGCTGTATATAGTCCGCGCCACATAAAAAAGCCTCCCTTTACTATTTACGCCAAAAAGACATGGACTTTTTATCTTCAAGTTTATCAATATTATCCAGAGCCTTACCTGTACCAAGAGCCACGCAGGACATGGCATCATCCGCCAACCCAACTGGAATCTTGGTCTCCTGGTGTAAAAGCTCATCCAAGCCGTATAGCATTGCGCCACCACCGGTGAATATTATCCCCCGATCCACAATATCGGCAGCCAGTTCTGGTGGGCATTCCTCCAAAACCTTCTTTACGCAATCCACAATCTTACCCACTGGATTAGCCAAAGCTTCCGCCACCTGATCAGTGGTTATCTCCACTAACTTTGGCAAACCAGACAAAAGATTACGTCCTTTGATTTCCATCTTGCCATTTCTGGCACCAGCATAAGCGGCTCCCACATTCATTTTTATTTCCTCGGCGGTCCGCTCACCAATCATCAGGCTAAAGGTACTCTTAACATAATCTATAATGGCCTCATCAAAGGCATCTCCCGCCGTTTTTATGCTGGCACTGTTTACTATACCACCAAGGCTGATAACTGCCACATCAGTAGTACCGCCACCAATATCCACTACCATGGAGCCGCAAGCCTCAGAAATATCCAGACCCGCCCCCAAAGCAGCAGCCAAAGGTTCTTCAATAAGGAAAGTCCGTCTTGCCCCAGCCTGTTCAGCAGCTTCCTGGACGGCTCGCTGCTCTACCATGGTAACCCCTGATGGCACACAAATCATAATGCGTGGGCGAAAAACAAAACTATGTCCGATAACCTTTTCAATAAAATATCTGAGCATTGCCTCAGTAATATCATAATTGCATATTACTCCATCCCGTAGCGGCCGAATGGCCACAATGTTACCAGGAGTTCGACCAATCATTCGTCTGGCATCCTCGCCTACTGCCAAAACACGATTGGTATCCCGATCCACAGCTACCACTGATGGTTCCCGCAGAACAACTCCTTTTCCCTTTATATAAATCAAAACATTTGCCGTTCCCAAATCAACGCCAATATCCATTGACATGCCAAACATCTATTCATCTTCCTTCCCCCAAATTAGCATAAAGGTACAGTGCGCCCATTTATACTGATACATAATAAATATATAATAAAAAGGCAAAGTTTACAATCAAAATTTCGAATAAAAAATAGGAAGCGACTACTTGCCACAGTCACTTCCCATTAAGCTATTATTCCTCTGTTAATCTAAGCCATTGCACACAACTTCCCATGGCAAACCAGAAAAATTTCATTACTATGCTGTCACCCATGGTATATTCCGTTACTCCTTGCAGCATGATACCCAAAAATACTGCCAGCATAAGCAAATATGCAATATTTTTTTTCTTACGCCAGCCGTTAAGACCATAGACCACTGTTCCCAGCCACCAAATACATAGAGCAATTGCCCCTGGATAGCCGGTTTCCGCCAAAACATTGTAAAAATTATTATGGGCATGGCCAAGTTCCCGGTAACGAGCCTCCGGCAAAATGTATTTTTCCTGATAGTTTTTTTCAAACCCACCGTAACCAACCCCTGTTAGAGGATAATCTGCCACCATATTCCGGGCACTTTCCCATAAAATAAGACGTTCATTGGAGCTACTATTAGACGTTGGATTAACTATAGAAGTTACCCTGTCGGCCATCCAGTCCACATTGTGAACTACTACACCTACCCCAAGAGCCAGTACCAATAAGAAAGCCAGAGCTTTAACCTTGGATTTAGCGTATAAAAACAGCGTAACAGCCATGGTTATAGTAATGGCCAGCCAGGCCCCCCTGGTATTATTATATACAGTACCAATAACCGCAATAAGCATCGCCATCCAAACGCAATATTTCCACTTTCCTTCGGTTTTTGCCCCCAAAAGAAATAGTACTGGCAACCACATGGAGTTAAACCCTGCCGTCATCATGGTGCCAATAAAGCCCGGCGTTCGTTGTTCCTTAACATACTCCCCACCAATTACATTCCATTGGATTATACAAGCTAAATTGTTAATCAACATTGATGCCCCTGCCAAAAGAACCAACCAAATAAGTTGTTTTTTCTCCCGTACAAACATTACCACCAGCAAAAATGGCATCAGGCGATTTACATAATGGTTAAACAGCACATTACCACTATGAACAATATCCGTAGAAAAGATACTGACCAGCAAGAAAACCCCTACCATCAAAAAAAATGGTCCTGACAATGCTTTATCAATTGTCAAAAGTTCCCGCCAATCATCATGTTTCTTATACAATCGCACCAGGCCTGCCGCAACTGCCAGCCCCAAAAAAACATTTCCCCCAGCTATGGAAATACTGGAAAAAAGTGCATACCCGCATAAAAAACGAAATATCCACTTTTCTATCCCTATTATTTTCTCGTCGCAATTAACCTGCAACATCAAAAACACCTCATTGTTGACACGAAAATCCGTTACCCGCCCCCCAGGAGCGAATAACGGATTTCTTTTTAAGTTCACTATTAAATTCTATACCAAAACAGAATGGTTAGCAAGTATGGCACTCATCATAAATGCCAGCTTCCTTCAGCTTCTTTACCACAGTCTCACCCATGGTGGCCACGGTCTCAGCTACTGGAATACCAACTGCATTCAAGGCCTTGATCTTATCTGCTGCGGTACCCTTGCCACCGGCGATGATAGCACCAGCGTGGCCCATGCGTTTGCCCGGAGGCGCCTGCACACCGGAGATGAAGGCAATAACCGGCTTCTTCATATTTTCCTTAATCCACTGAGCAGCTTCCTCTTCAGCAGTACCACCGATTTCACCAATCATCATAATAGCCTTAGTTTCATCATCCTCATTGAAGAGCTTCAAAGCATCGATGAAGTCAGTGCCCTTGATAGGGTCACCGCCGATACCAATGGCAGTGGTCTGACCGATACCGGCACTGGTAAGCTGGAAGGTTGCCTCATAGGTCAAAGTACCGGAGCGGGAAATAACTCCCACATGACCCTTCTTATGAATGTAGCCAGGAATAATACCCAGCTTAGCCTCGTCAACAGTCAAAATGCCTGGGCAGTTTGGTCCAATAAGGCGAGTCTTCTTGCCTTCCATATAACGACGAACCTTAATCATATCCTGTACTGGAACGTGCTCAGTGATGCACACTACCAAATCTAAGCCAGCTTCTACACCTTCCATAATGGAATCTGCAGCAAAGCGAGCTGGTACGAAAATTACTGAAACTGTAGCCCCAGTAGCCTTTACAGCATCTTCAACTGTATTATATACCGGTACACCCTCCACAGTCTGGCCAGCCTTACCAGGAGTTACACCAGCCACAATCTTGGTACCATAATCCAACATCTGCTTGGTGTGGAAGGCTGCCGTCTTACCAGTGATACCCTGTACGATTACCTTTGTATCTTTATTAACTAAAACACCCATGTCAGCAGACCTCCTTAGTTCTTCTTAGCTTCTTCGACACGCTTTACAATATCCTGAGCGCCGCCCTCCATAGTAGGGGCCATAAACACGTTCTTCACCGGATTATCCGTCAAAATCTGACGTCCACGCTCAACATTTGTTCCCTCAAGTCGAACAACTACAGGAACTGGAATGCCATCCTGACCAGTTTTTTCTGCAATAATCTGTGCAGCCTTCTGAATACCCTCAGCTATTACATCACATTTGTTGATACCGCCGAAGATATTAACGAAAATGCCCTTGGCCTGACCGCCATCCAGCATGATTTCAAAGGCTGTAGCGATCTTTTCCGGAGTAGAGCTGCCGCCTACATCCAGGAAGTTGGCTGGATTACCACCATAGAATTTAAGAATATCAACAGTAGCCATGGCCAAGCCCGCACCATTTACCATGCAAGCTACATCGCCGCCCAAATTTACATAGTTCAGGCCTTCATTGGAAGCCCACAGCTCTTTTGGATCCTCCTCAGTTTCATCCCGAAGCTCCACAATATCCGGATGGCGGAACAATCCGCTGTCATCAAAGTTCAATTTGGCATCCAAACAAATAACATCATTCTCGACAGTAACAACCAATGGGTTGATTTCCACCTGGCTGCAATCCTTGCCGATGAAAGCCGCGTACAGCTTAATCATAATATCGGAAGCCTTGCGAATAGCCTCTGGCTTGAAATTCATCTTGTAGGCCATGCGGGTTGCCTGGAAAGGTGCCAGACCAATTGCCGGATCAATATATTCCTTAATAATCTTTTCTGGGGATTCAGCCGCAACCTTTTCAATCTCCATACCACCCTCTTCGGAGCCAATCATAACGATTTTAGCAGTGGTACGGTCATTTACAAAGCTAAGGTAATATTCCTTTTCGATGTTGGAACCTTCCTCTATAAGAAGACGATTTACTTTCTTTCCCTCCGGACCAGTCTGATGGGTAACTAAAATCTTGCCCAAAAGCTCGCTGGCGTACGCCTTAACCTCGTCCAGATTCTTGGCAATCTTTACACCGCCAGCCTTTCCACGGCCACCGGCATGAATCTGTGCCTTAACCACAGTCACCTTTGCGTTAAGTTCCTTAGCCGCACTTACAGCTTCATCAACGCTGAATGCCGGCTTTCCGTTTGGCACATTAACGCCAAAGGATCTCAGTACCTGCTTGCTCTGATACTCATGAATGTTCATTTCTTTTGTCCTCCCATATTTATTTACCCCGAAAAGTAATTAATACCTAACTACCATGTATATCTTATTACTTTTTATATTGGTTGTCCATCTTTCTTGCACTATTTAAGCCCTTCTCCATAGTTTCCTTACTATAAAGAATATTTGCAATTTTTATACGATTTTAAGCTAATTGTCCATAGCTTTTCCTTCATTCTTACACGCGTGATTATTGCATTTTTATCTATAATAAACCGCATTTATCAAGTCATCTATTTTTTAAATTTTTTTTAATTTTTTTGAAAATAAAGAAGGATTTTTAAAAGTTTTAGTGAATTATAAGCCATGTAAAAGTTGTTCTATGACTTTGGAACAAAAATTCATGGGCATAGAGCTTCAATATTATATTTTTATTTTTTTGGAGGGGTATTATTATGAAGAAAAAAGCTTTGAAGGCTGCCGTTTTAGGTTTAGCACTTAGCGTTTCCGCAACTGCAATGGCAGCAACTGGCATGTCTGGATTGACTCCATTGCCTGACAGACCTGAGGACAACTGGAAGCAGATGTTGCCAAAGAACTCTTACAAGCTTGCTGAGGTTCACAAAGTAGAAGGCCGTCAGGGTGTTGCATCCGAAGGTGACTACTTCTGGGTTTCCGGTTCCAAGACTCTGGCTAAGTATGACAGAAACTGGAATCAGGTAAAGATCAACAAGACTCCATTTGATGGTTACAAGATTCCTTCCAACCACATTGGCGATATCGATGTTTACAACAACGAGATCTATGTAGGCGCTGAGAACTTCATGGACGGTGTTGGTAAAGACATTCAGGTTGCTATCCATGATGGTAACACCTTGAAGTTGAAGAAGTCCTTCGCATTCGAGCCATCTTCTGGTCAGGAAGAGTGCTCCGGCATCGCAGTTAACCCAGATACCCAGACCGTGTGGATGTGCTCTTGGGTAGGTGAAGAGTCTGGCCGTTATCTGTATGAGTATGATCTGAAGACTGGTAAGTACCTCCGCAAAGTACATCTCCAGGCTCCACCTCAGTGGGTACAGGGTATGGCTTACTTCGAGGGTTCCTTCTATCTGACTGCTGATGATGGTACTGCTGATGAAATTGAGCCAGACCATCTCTATCGTGTAGACATTAAGCCTGGTATGTCCAACGCTCCTGTAGTTCTCGAGAGAACTCTTGATGATGTTACTTTCCAGGGCGAGATCGAAGGTTTGACCTTTGATAAGAAGAAGAGACAGTTCCTGCTCCACTACAACCGTGGTTCCCGTATCGTTCTCGGTATGGTTAAGGGCTTCTATCCTGGTTACACTTCCGAGATTTCCGAAGTATTCGTTTACGACATTAAGTAATTTGTCGTCACAAGCGAGGCTTAACCAAAAAATTATAGGAGGTCGCAACAGCGACCTCCTATTTTGTTTGCCTTCCCCTTTGGAGAAGGTGTCCCCATAGGGGCGGATGAGGTTACATTTCTGCAACTAATTTTTCCAAGCACTCATCAGTGCTCATTGGCTTGGCATAGTAATAGCCTTGAACCACATTACAGCCGATGCTCTGCAAAAATTCCACCTGTTTTTCCGTTTCTACACCTTCCACAACCACATCTATCCCCAAATCCTTGGCCATCTTGGCCACGCTCTTCATTATGACCACTGCCCGGTTGGAGGTTTCCACGTCCTGAATAAATTTCATATCCAGCTTCAGGACATCCACCGTCAGATCCTTCAAGATATTAAGGGAGGAATATCCACTGCCAAAATCATCCATCAACACGGTAAAACCACCATTACGCAGCTTTTTCAACACCCTGATGAGTTGGGAAGGGTTGTCCATATACGCTGACTCAGTAATTTCCACCCGAAGCATCCAGGGCTCCAGATCATACTTTGCCAATAATGACTGCATATAATCCACAAAGCTCTGGTCATACATATTAATTCGGGAAACATTTACTGAAATCGGTACCACGGACAAGCCATTGTCCCGCTGACGGCTTAAAAACCGGCAGGCAGCCCCCCAGGCGAACCTATCCAGCCGGGTAACAAACCCGTTCTTTTCAAACACCTGGATAAACTTGCCCGGGCTCATAAGCCCCTTTTGCGGATGATGCCAGCGAATAAGTGTCTCCGCTGAAACAATTTTATTTTTTATGGTGTCATATATAGGCTGAAGATAGATACAGAAGTTATTGTTATCCATAGCCCCTTCCATATCCCGCACCAGCATCTGTTCTTCCATAAGGCTGGTGCGTAGCTGTTCATCATAATAGGCAAAGCGCTTGTTGTAATTTCCCTTTACCGTGTTCATGGCCATATGGGCCCGATCCAGCATCTTATTCACGGACAGATATACATTATCCACCAGGAATACCCCGGCGTAAAACATGATGCTTCTATATACAGCCAAGGAACGCATCACAGCATCCAGTCCCTGAATAATTAGCTCCATGTCCAAGGAATCCTCTGGCAAACAAAGGGCAAATTTATCCGCGGACAAGCGGGCAGCCAAGCCCCGCTTGCCAGCCACGGTTTTAAAGTAGGCTGCCGCCGTCTTTAAAATCATATCGCCGGTTTCCATGTTAAATAATTCATTGATTACCTTAAAACAATTGATATCCAGATAAACAATGCAATACTTCACTGACCGGTTTTCCTGCACCAGCTTAGCCGTCTTTTCCAACATAGTTTGGTGATTGTATAAGCCCGTTAACCGATCCGTCTCAATGATGCTCTGCATGGCAGAAATCTTTTCTGCCTGGGCTTGCTGTCTGACCTTGCGCCACTCGTTTTCCTGCCGGGCCATGACATTTCTTACCCGTAGCTTAACAACGATTGGATTGTACGGTTTGGTAATATAGTCTGCCGCCCCATTTTCCAAAGCCTGGACTTCACTGCGTACCACATCCTGAGAAGTGGTCACAATCACCGGTACATGGCTAAACCGAGGATTTTTGTGCAGTACCCCCAGCAGCTCCATACCATCCATTACTGGCATCATCAAGTCCAGCAGCAGGATATCCACCTTGCGGGATTCCAAGATATCCAGGGCTTCCTGACCGTCAGAGGCCTCCAAAATCTCATATTCATTCTGGAAAAATTGGGATAAAATGGCTCTGTTAATCTCCACATCATCGACGATGAGCATTACCCTTCTATCAGTCATTTTCATCACCACATCTCTCTAGGAGAGCTATCTCCTAATCCTGGCCGAAGCCTCCCAGCTCTTCCACCCGTTTTTGAGCCTGGGCAACCCGATCATAATCATTATAAGCCGCATAAACTAAGAATTTCTTGTATGACTCCAACTCGTTGGCAGTATCCTTTAAAGCTGCATAGGACTGGGCTAAATTGTAGTAGGCATCGGAAAACTCTACATTGCATTCCAAAGCCTTTTTGTAAAGCTCAATAGCCGCCTCATGATTACCCTGCAAAAACTCCACATAACCTTGACCGTTATACACCTCCGGGTGACGATCATTTACGGTCAAACTGCGGTCAAAATACTCCTTGGCCTTGACATAATCCTTTTTATCAGTGTAAAGAACCCCCAAATTATCCAAAGAGGCGAAATCCTGCGGGTTAGCCTTCACCACTGTCTCATAGTCCTTAATGGCGTTTTCCCCATCCCGCACCTGAGTATAGAGGAATGCTCTGGTGGCCAGATATTTCATATTGTCCGGTACCAAGTTAAGGGCCGCATTAATATCTTCCATAGCCTGATCATGCTTTCGCTTGCGAATAAGCAGCATACACCGGCTGTAATAATAGGTTGAGTCATCCTGCTTCAGCGAAATGGCTTTATCATAATCTTTTAAGGCATAATCATCACCCTGGAGCATTTCGAATGTAACTCCCCTACGGTAATAAAACACCGGATTATTGGGTTCCAAATCAATAGCCTTGGTCAGATCCCGCATGGCATCGATGGTTTCCCCCTTATTACCATAGGCAATTGCCCGCAGGCCATAAGTCTGTGCATGATCAGGGGCCAGCTCGATAGCTTTGGTGAAATCCCCAATGGCCTCATCAAACCGCTGCTGATTAAGATAAATGGTCCCCCGCTGGCCATATAAAGCCACCTTGGAAGGATCCAGCTTTATTGCCCGATTCAGGCAATCCAGTGCCATATCATAATTACCGGTGCGCATATGATTGATACTTTCGGTGTACAGCTGCTTTACGCTATCTGCCTTAGCCATATCATTGGCCAGTGCCATAGGCTCCGCCAGCAGCATCCCTGCCACCATAACCACCCCGGTAGTTTTAATTAACTTCTTCAATAAACCATTACTAATCATAAATAAAATGCTTCCTTTTCTGAAAATGTGTTTTATAAGATATCACAGGATACCATATTATTATTTCAACATATTTTGCTTTTTTCCTGCAAAATAGTTCTTATTATGAAAAAGACTCTCGTATCCGCATTGACTACCGCTCTGGTAGTAGGCGCTGCATCCACTACTTTTGCAGCTGCTAATCCTTTCTCCGATGT
>CACZYN010000013.1 GCA_902785445.1 uncultured Anaerovibrio sp. | reverse complement strand
GTTTAAAAGACATTGGCGTTGGCTATGTGGGTATCTCTTTGGACGGCCTTAAGGACGTAAATGATAAATTCCGAGGGCAAGAGGGTGCCTATGAAAAGGCTATGGCGGGAATTCAAAATTGTGTAGCCGTAGGTCAGCGGGTAGGTCTGCGCTTTACTATTAATCATCACAATATCCAGGAGCTGGATAATATTTTTGATTTTATTGAACGGGAAAACATTAACCGGGTATGTTTCTATCATTTGGTGTATTCCGGCCGGGGCAATGCCATGATGGATGAGGATGTGACCCCGGAGGAATCCCGTAAGGCGATGGATACCATTATTCGTCGTACTAAGGATTTTGAGAATCGGGGACTGGAAAAGGAAATCCTCACAGTGGATAACCATTGCGATGGAGTATATATGTATTTAAAGGCTCTGTCCGCCGGGGATGACGAGCTGGCTGAGCAGATTAAAAAATATATTTCTATGAACGGTGGCAACCGCTCCGGCATTGCCTTTGGAGAAGTGGACCCCTTTGGCTATGTTCATCCGGACCAGTTTACCCAGCACCATACTTTTGGCAATATTCGGGAACGTAAATTCAGTGAAATTTGGCAGGATACCAGCCACCCGATTATGGCTGGGCTTAAGGACCGGAAAAAGCTGTTAAAGGGCCGGTGCAGCCAGTGCAAGTATTTGGATAATTGCAACGGTAATTTCCGAACCCGGGCTGAGGCCCGTACCGGGGACTTCTGGGAGTCGGATCCTTCCTGTTATCTTACCGATGAAGAAATAGGTATTGCGGGAGGTGCCAACAGTAAATGATTGTTTCATGGAATGTAACCAATGCCTGCAATATGTATTGCGATCATTGCTATCGTGAGGCGGGATGTAAGGCCGAGGAGGAGCTGTCTACTCAGGAGGCTAAACGACTTTTGGAGCAGATTGCCCAGGCCAATTTTAAGATTATGATTTTTTCCGGTGGTGAGCCCCTTATGCGGCCGGATATTGTGGAGCTGGTGGCTTATGCCACCCAACTGGGACTGAGACCGGTATTTGGCACCAATGGTACGCTTATTACCTTGGATATGGCCCAAAAATTAAAGGAAGCTGGTGCCATGGGGATGGGTATTTCCCTGGATTCCCTGGATAAGACCAAGCACGATAACTTCCGTAAATTCCCTGGGGGCTGGGAAGGCGCTGTTCGGGGCATGGAGAATTGCCGGAGTGTGGGACTGCCTTTCCAGATTCATACCACAGTAATGGATTGGAATAACCAGGAGCTGGAGGCTATCACGGATTTTGCAGTGGAAAAGGGAGCAGTAGCTCATCATTTCTTCTTCTTGGTGCCTACCGGCCGGGCTAAGTCCATTGAGGCGGAATCCCTGCGGGCAGAGCAATATGAGGAAACCCTTACACGGATAATGAAGAAACAGCAGCAGGTGGATATTGAGTTAAAGCCTACCTGCGCACCACAGTTTATGCGCATTGCGGCGCAAATGGGGGTAAAGACTCGCTTCAGACGGGGGTGTTTGGCGGGAACAGCCTATTGTATTATCAGCCCAAGAGGCAAGGTACAGCCCTGTGCGTACCTCAATATGGAATTGGGGGATGTACGGGAGACACCATTTGATGAGATATGGAAAAACAGTGAGGTGCTGAATACCTTACGGACGTTGGAATATAAAGGTGGCTGTGGGAACTGTGAATTTAAGCGGGCCTGTGGTGGTTGCCGGGCCCGGGCGGCTTTCTACAATAATGGGGACTACATGGCAGAGGAGCCATGGTGCCTTTATCATGGCCGTAAAGGCTAAGCCTTACCGCAGTCCCTGCTAGGTCAGGGGAAACCATTTTCGGCTTCATCGCTGCGTCCAAATTATCATGTAATTTATAAACAGCCACAAATAGCTTACGGCACTGGGCGCAAGCGTTTTACCCCACGCTAACGGGTGCTAAGGCTCCTTCCTCTAAGGTGGGAGTCAAGCACCCGTAAGCTCTGGATTTATTCGGCTAAATTCAGTGGGAGTACAAAGCTCCCACTGAATAAGTCTCATTTTACTGCCCATGATAAGCCTGCGGCAGCGGACTCCGCTCTTGCAGGCGAAAAGATTTCCCCTTCCTTATAGGTGTTGTGTCTGTTATTATGTTGGAAAATTTAATTTACTGCGTTATAATATGAGTTAATATTGATGGAGACAGTATATTAGCTAGGTGATTTTATGATTAAAATTATATTTTCTGATATGGATGGGACGCTGCTGGATGAGCATGGGCAGTTGCCACCGGACTTTGACGAAGTCATGGGGGAGCTGAAGCGTCGGGGCGTGATTTTTGCTCCTACCAGTGGCCGCCAGTATTTTGCCCTGATTGAGCAGATGGAAAAATATCAGGATGATTTTATGTTTTTGGCAGAAAATGGCTCCTTCAGCGTGTATAAAGGCGAGGAAATCTGTTCCAGCCCCATGCAGCAGGCCCATATTGATCAGGTAATAGCTGCGGCGGATGCCACACCGGATATTTATCCTGTTTTGTGCGGCAAGAAAAGTTCTTACGTGCGGCAGGAATGGGAACCGTATATTGATAATGCCCGGCAATTTTTCACTCACAGCATTTTTGTAAAGGATTTTTCCGAGATCGACGATGAATTTATCAAGATTGCCATTTGTGACTGTGTCCGGGGGGACGCGGAGCACAATATTATGCCGGTGATTAATAAGTTTTCCCCGGAGCTGCAGGTCTGTTTAAGTGGTGATTACTGGGTGGACATATTAAATCCGGGCACCAATAAGGGCTGGGCCATCGGACAGGTGCAGAAAAAGTTCGGTTTCAAGCCAGAGGAATGTGCGGCCTTTGGGGACTACATGAATGACTTTGAGATGATGCAGGCGGTGTATTACAGCTATGCCATGGATAATGCGTATCCGGAAATAAAAAAAGTCGCCAGATTTACTACGAAGAGCAATGCCGAGTATGGGGTAATGTATCAGATAAAGGAATTTATTCGTCAGGGACTTATTTGATAAACAATGTGGGGAAAGTGAGGATAAATAAGTATGAAATACGATTATCACATGCACTTTGAATATGGGGATTATGATGTGGAATGGGCCAAGGGGTTTTTTGAGGCGGCAACCAAGCGAGGCCTGAATGAAATCGGCATATCCGAGCACACCCATACCTTTCCGGAATTTAAGCAGCTGTACTATGATGACTTGATTTTGGACGACTCATTTGTGGGGCAGTTCCAGCAAAAATGGCTGAAAAAGAACAAATTTAAGCACACTTTGGATGACTATTTTGAGTTCATGGAGAAGCTGAAAGCGGCCGGATATAATGCCAAGATTGGTATTGAGGTGTGCAATTTCCAAAACCAGGAGAAGGTGGCGGAAATTTTAAATAAGTACAATTTTGATTATATTATCGGCTCCATTCATTTCATTAAGGGCTGGGCCTATGATTCAGAGGAAATTATGGTGGAGTGGAACCATCATACCTTGGATGAGATTTATGAGGCTTATACCCAGGAAATTGAGCATATGGTGGCCAGCGGTCTGTATGATGTGTTGGGGCACCCATATAATATCAGGCTTTATCGTATGATTCCGGACTTTGATGCGACGCCATACCTTAAACGGGCTATTGCGGCCTTGAAGAAGGCCAACATGTGTATTGATGTAAATACCGGCACCTTTTATCGGTATCCAATAGCGGAAATCACGCCGTATTATAAGTTTATGAGGCTGGCAGCGGAAGCAGGACTGCCAATGATTACCAGCTCCGATGCCCACAAGCCGGAGGACTGCGGCAGCTATATTGACGATGCTATCGAGTATGCCCGGTGTTACGGCTATACCCAGGGGGTAATGTTTGATAAGCGCCAGCGGACCTTGGTGACCTTGGGGTAATAATTATATATTGTGTATAAAAATATTAAACTGCGGTTGAAATGATGTATCATTTTGACCGCAGTTTTTATGTACGTCCATGGTGGACGATTAGGCTAATGGAGGGGCTTGGCAAAATGTCGTTTATGCCGGATTAGCAGGTAAAATAAAGGGTTATCACATTTAACCATAGGGGACTATTGTCTTGTGTGGAGGAGACATTCATGATATAATTTTATGGTATTATAAAGGAAACCTATGGGAAATAAAAGGAGAAGGGATAGTTTTATGAGAACAAAAATTTATGCTTTTACGCTGATGTTATTTATGCTGACGGTGGTAACGGCCTTGGTTATGCCGTCTTCTAGCCAGGCAAATGTGGCTTTTAAAGGGATGAAGCAGGTACTGGATATTGATAATTACACTGGTATCGTGGACAATTGCCGTGGAGATTTGAATGGCAGCTCCTTTAACCTTGGCGGGGAGAAAGTCAAGCTGGTACCAACACTGAACTTTAAGAGGGAATGTGGCGTCAGAAAGATTGGCGGTGGCTATATAAAATTGCTTAGCGCTGATAATAGCAAGGATTATATATCGTTTCCTCTCCAGAATAACGGCTCTGTGAAGGCTTACACTATTACTACAAACAGCGACAGAGAATTCCTGCTTATTCAAACTTATCAGGGCTCAGCCAATGGCACTTCATCTTGTGATGGCATGTGGCTGGTGGGTAAGCACGGTGATCAATACGTGACTTACGCCACTAAGGCAACCCTGGATCAGGCAGGCCTTTTATATGATGATATTGAGCCACAGATAACTAATGGACAGTTGGAAATCGTTGGTGTAGGTAGGGCTTACGGTAACGGCATGAGCGATAAGTATGCCGGCAGGCGCTATCGTATTATTGGCAAGGGCTATGGTACAGTGGGCTCTGTTTATTTAAGATGGGATGGTAGTGCTAACTGGATTGGTTATCAATTAGTGAATGTAGGTTGATTATTTTATGAAAAGACTTTTCTTGGTTTTGTTATGCATAGTTTGTTTTTCGCCAAACGCTATAGCAAAAATACATACTATAGAAGTTGTTTCAGACCCTATTTCGGTTGAATACGCAAAAGAGCACAATCCTTCCAATGAGATTATATATGATGTGCAGGAAAAGCTGGCATACAAAAATGCCCAAATAAAGGCATCTGAGCAGTTAGGCGTCGTTATAGAGGGGCTCACAAAGACCCGTAATATGGTTTATGACACGGAAGTAATTATCGCCACTACTGCCTCGGTACAACAGGTTTTGAAGAAGGAATTCTCTACAACCAACGAGGGGCTTACATGTCATTTGGTGGTAAACGTTGACGACGATATGTTGCTAAAGGCTTTGGATAAAGCCAAAGAGGTTGCTCAGAAAGAATATTATCGTGAACTGTCCAATATCAACGGACAAGAAGCGGAAGAATACAAGAAACAATCCATTAATCCGACTTCTTTAAAAGACGACGATATAAGCAACCTATATAAGCTTGCCGTACAAGCTTATCGTCAGGAACAATATGGTACTTGCGTACAGTATTGTCAGCAAATTTTACTACATTCCTCAGACGATATGTCACAAGAGCGAAAAGTTTTAAGCCTTAGAGCACGGGAATATCTATGTTTGTCATACGCTCACATGAATAATGCTGATACGATAGGCGTAGCCAATGAGTTACTATCTATAAATTCAACAGATTTTTACGGATTATACGCCAAGGAAATGGCATATTATTACTCCAATCAATATGATTTGGCGATTGCCACGGGATATGAAATTCTAAACAATTTCGCAAGCAAATATAAGCCTGTACCGTGGAAATCGGGGTTCAGAGACGAACGTGCTCCACAATATACTTTGGAGAATGTTTATCCATCAGTCAACATTTTGGCAATGGCTTTAGCAGACGCCGGAAGATATACCGAAGCATATATACTTACTTATTTTCCTGCCCGAACCGATAATTATGCCGTATACAATTTCAAACATGTGGCTATGAATGAACATAGTTATTACGACAATGTAACAGCTTTAAATTATTATACCTATTACAAACAAAGTCTCGACGACGCAACGTCGAAAGAAAAATACCAACAAATTCACAAAAAAATCAGTACATTTAACCTCGAACGAACAAATAACAAAGCTTTTTCATATTATCTCAAAGGTTGTAATTACTTCTTATCTTTTGAAGATACAGAAAAATATTTTAAGAAAGCTTATTTAATAGCAATTCAACATCCTGCGGATATTGTCTATATTGACATTAGAAAACGCATTATAAATCAGATTCTTAAATACAAAAAGTCAAACAAAGATTGTTTCAACGATTTATCTTATATGAATAATACAGATAGGGGGGATATAACTTGAAAAGAATTCTAAGTATGCTTTTAGCATTGATTATTCTTATACCAACCACGTCATTTGCTCGTGAATCAGTATTGGAAAAAGGTGCATTTGTTTCAAGAGAAGTAAATTGGTGTATAGCTGTAACTGAACCACCACCTGGTCAATATTTAGGACATGAGGGTTCTCGTGGCTACGACTCAAGATGTTGTGAAACTAAATGTATTAAGGAAGCTAGTCCCGACGACGCAGACGTTTATGACGGTAAACATATTTACGACAAATGCACGGTTGCTTTGGACATTAATATGGAATATACAAAAAAATGGGTAACAGACTGTGTTGGTGAAGTTGGTTATCGAAGAAACGTAGTCTATTATTTTTGGGACGAGGACGTAAAGAAGCGTAGCTTTTGTATATTGAGTTATCACAAACCAAATGTTAACTCTTATGCAACCACTGAATATACTTGGTTTTATTACAAGGATATTTCAGAAAAGCCAAATTTAACCTTATTTGAAAGAAATATGCGTAGCATTGCCGAAGCGGCATGGATTTTATACTATGGTGGCGAACCATATTTTAATCCTAATTGGTGCTACAGAATGTTTGGAACAAAGCAATGGACAGACGTTTTTGAACGTTACGGGTACACTTTAGACCCCAACGTAAATATAGAAACGTATAGAGCTAAGATTAGAGAAGAAAGAGCAAAGAAAGGACTGATTTCATTATGAAGAAAATTTTTATGATTATGACCATAATGTGGCAACAACAATGTTATCAAGGTTTTGGAGGAGAAAAGAAACATGTTTAAACGTATATCTTTAATGGTAATGACACTTATTTGTGCACTGATTATTCAATCAGGCAATGTGGCAGAAGCAGGAAATGATTACTATGTTGGTATTGATGAATCAGGTAATAATGCCTATATAGTGTTGGATAGTGTCAAAGAGTATAAGGAATCAGAGGGCTGGTGTTCTGTGTGCCGTGGCGGATGGCCTAATGAATGTGTCTGGGAAGTGCCTAGATATAGTTATGAGCTTAAAGTAAAGTCTGTGGAGCCAAATTCGCAGAAGTGGCACTATGATAACTACCGCGTTTACGCGAATGGTCAGGTGGGTAAGGCGATATGGGCCATTATAAAAAAATGGTGGAAAGTTACGTGGCGATTATGATAATATGGGCACGGCTGAGAGAAATATCGGCACATATTTTTATGATTACTACATGAAAAATCGTCATGATGTTTGGCGGAGAGAACATTCACACAGAGACATTGTTGGCTAAATTTATTGTTTAGCGTTAATATTTAGTTCATAACGGGTGGGGCTGGAATATTCAGCTCCACCTTTTGTTTGGCCAGGGCCCGGTCGCTCATGGCTTTGGAGGTGCGCTTTTTCCATATTTTCTGCAGGGTATTCACAAAACCACCGGGGCTAAGACTGCTTTCCAGTTGTTCCTGAACTTTTTTCTGCAGCATTTCATGGAAGGATTTGTCAAGGGTGACAGTACGCTGGGCCAGCAGTATTTGCAAATTGGTATCCACCAGATAAAGATGCATAACCGGTTCTTCCAAATCGGCAATACAAGGCTTTAAGCCCGGTGGTAGGAGATGAATTCCCAAGGGGCAGTCCCCCCAGCCTTCCTTAAATATCCCGTCGATTTTGTACAGAAGGAATACGATTCCGTCTTCTTCGTAGAGGGCCAGCTCCATGGCCCCGGTGCGAAAGGCCTCCACCGCGATTACGTCAGTGCGACTCAATTGCAAAATAAACATGGCACCGTTGGAGTCAATCTGGAACAGGCCACCATCCCCTTGATTATGTATCGGCAGAGGGAATTTCTCTCCTACCTGAAAATTTGTATAGTCCATATGTAATCCTCCTTTGCGTATGGGAAAATTCTATCACATAATTGTGCAAAAATCATCGTGTCAGCACACTGAATATGATGAAATATTATGGTTTTTATGTTAATATATAATGTGATGGATTGTTTCTATGTTAATGTTGATACGTAATGTGAAAATATAGGAGTGATGAGATTGGTACGTCGATTTGTATTAGCTCTGATTTGCCTGTGCAGCCTGCTGATGATGTTTGATACCAGCTTTGCTGCCAATAACAACGCCGAATGGTATTGGATTTCCTCTGATGACAAGTACAGTAAATTTTATGCTCCGGCCAAGGTACAGGTTATCCGCTCCTTTGGACACACGGCGGTTCAAATAAGTGCCTGGACCAAAACGAATTATAGCTATGCTGGTGCCAAGGAGACCTTGGACAACTATGGTCTGGATGATATCAAACCTAATGATTTGGTATATAGTGTGGCTGAGGTGGAGGTTGATCCGCAAAATCGGACTTTGGCCTATATCAATGAAACCTTTTTCAACAAGAATGATGAAAAAATTTGGGAAAAAGAGTATAGTCCAGTGCGCCCGAAGGAAATTAATTCTCAGGAGTTTGACGAAGACTTCTACTGCTTTATAGTGGATACAGTTTTTGGCTTGGGAGAAAATGAGCGCCGTCAGGCCAGTGATCGCTGGTTGCCTCTTTGGCAGGCAGCAACCTCTGGTGGTACAACCTATAGTATGGCAGATACAACAACCATGCGGGTTAAGGGTGAAAATATTATATTCTGGGAATGGCAGGAGGAAAAGAATGCCAATGATGAGGTAACAAACATCGTTTTCCAGAAAAAAGCGGTAAATATTCCTCAATATACCGAAAAGGTTATCCGGATACTTAACTGGACGCCGGAAAACGGGTGGAAGGATGTTACTGATACTACAGATGGTATGTATAGTGCCATTGAAAAGGAGTCAAATAGTGAAACGGCTCTGAAAGCGCTCAAGGTTTATGAAGGAGATCATGAATCTTGGGTAAGAAGATATAGCTTGGACACAGAGGGCTAAGCTATATTAATTCCTTGAGGTGATTTTGTGCCAATTAAGATACCCAATAACCTTCCGGCAACGAAAATTCTGGAGGGTGAAAATATTTTCGTAATGGACTCTGATCGAGCTTATAGCCAGGATATTCGTCCATTGCGTCTGTTGATTTTGAATTTGATGCCTATTAAGCAAGTAACGGAGACGCAGCTCCTTCGCTTGCTGGGTAACACTCCACTACAGGTGGAAGTAGATTTTATATATACTGAGTCCTATGTACCTACTCATACAACTACGGATTATTTGACAGAGTTTTACGGAACCTTTGCCGAAGTACGGCATAAGAAATACGATGGTTTTATCATTACCGGCGCCCCAGTGGAACAGATGCCCTTTGAGGATGTGGCATACTGGGATGAGGTGTCTGAGATTATGGAGTGGAGTAAAACCCATGCCTATTCCACCTTTCATATTTGTTGGGGAGCCCAGGCTGGTCTTTATTACCACTACGGTATAAAGAAGTATGATGTGGCACCGAAAATTTTTGGCGTGTATAAGCATCATTTGTGCGTGGAAAATGAGCGCCTGTTTCGGGGATTTGACGATGAGTTTTATGTGCCCCATTCCCGGCACACGGAGGTGCGCAAGAAGGATATAGAACGGGTTCCGGAGTTGACAATTATGGCTGAGTCCGACGAGGAGGCCGGGGTTTATGCCATCGCCAATTTAGATAAACGTCAGTTCTTTATTACCGGCCATGCCGAATATGACCCATTGTCTCTCAAGGCGGAATATGATCGGGATATGGCAGCCGGTATGCCAAATGTAAATGTACCGATTAATTATTATCCGGGGGATGACCCGACCAAGTCACCTATTGTTAGATGGCGGTCCGTAGCCAATCTATTATTTGCCAATTGGCTGAACTACTATGTATATCAGGAAACTCCGTATGAGTTGGATGCTTTGTATCGGCCCCATGACAATGACTAACGTAGGACTTTTTCATTAGTTTTTCAGCATGAAAGTCTATAATGAACTTTTGAAGACTGATATTTTGGGGGAAAATCATTATGAGAAAAATGCTAGTTTTATTTGCTATATTGCTTTGCACCTTGGTGGGAGGTGTAGTCCATGCACAAGTGGAGGAGATTCCTGCTGATATTTTTCAGTGGGTACAGTCCTCTTCTCGGACGGATTACTATTTCAACAAAGAGCAGATCTGTTTTTATAAAGATGTGCGGGGGCAGGTGGATACCAACCGACTCATTTGCCCGGTGCTGAAAATCTACGATGATTTGATGAAAAATGATGTAATATCCAAGCGTCGTTGGAACGGCAAATCTTTGGAGGGCTTCGGCGATTTAGCAGGTGTAGCAGAATATTTGGAATTCAACATCAAGGAAAATACCGTCAGAATTAAGCAAGTTGATTATCTGGATTCTACCTTTACTACTATTGAGGAAAATAAGCCTAATCAAGTAGTAAAATTGGCCGAGCTGTCACCTAAGAGCCTGGATGCCAAGTTTTATAACGCAATATTGGATTATGGACAGCGTCATCAGCTAATGTTGGCTGAGCGGGTGAACAGTAAGCTGGATGAGAACGTCAAGGCAAAAATTTTGGCGTCTCAGGAAGAGTATATGGCGACACACAAGAAGGAAGAAACTAAATAAACGGGATAATGTAACAGAGTAGAGAGTTTTGTTGAAAAAAGAGGGATGATTAGTATGGCAAATGAGTTTACCTTTGTGGTGGAAAAGACCTGCCCAGTATGTGGGCAAGAAACCCGGGTGGTCAAGGTTAAATCTCGGCTGATGATACAGCGTACAGATGACGATTATTGCTGCCATTATCGGGATTTCAACCCGTATTTTTACACCATTTTGGCCTGTGAACATTGTGGCTATGCAGCAGATGAAAAGCATTTTTTGACCACTTTGCCAGACCGGCACCGCACGATTTTGCAGAATTTCTTAAAGGAAAAACGGGTAAACTTTATCTTTACTGAGGAACGGAAATTACCGGATGCGGTGGCCTCCTATCAGTTGGCCATATATTGTGCTGAGGCGATTAATGCCCCATTATCCCGCATGGCTGGTTTGTCCTTGCGGTTGTCATGGATATACCGGCTCATGGAAATGAAGGATGAAGAAATGGTGTGGGCCCATAAGGCTATAGACCTTTATGAGCGCTCATTGATGACGGAGCGCTATCCAGTGGAAAACCTCACGGATTTCATGGTTATGTATCTTTTGGCTACTCTCTTTAATCGAGTTGGGGATCGGGAGCATTGTGCCTCCTATTTAAGCCGGCTCATTAATGATAAAGAGTTAAAGATGGTGGATAACAAGCTGTACCATGATGCCAGAAAGCTTTGGCAGGATATTCGTATGGAAGATAATGAAGGCGAACAGGAAAACGCCAATAAGTGATAGAAGGGAACAGATATGGATTTACCACCAGCGATAATTGAGGCGGCAGCCAGTGTGGATTGGGGGCAGATTGCCCAGGCTATCGAGGATTATGAACCGGTAGTGCGGGTCATTCAGCAAACCTGGTCCCATGAATCTCTGGTAGATATTTTAAATGGTAGTATTGCAGTGCCGGACTCGGTAATAAATGATGCCTTGACGGAGCGAATTGCCGGAAATGATAAGAATATTACGGCGGTGGAAATCGCCTCCCAGGAAAATGGCAAGGTGAATATTAAGGCCACCACCAAAAAAGTAGGACGTATTGAGGTATCTGGCTATATTGAGGAAATGGTTCATGATGTGAATGGCACCCATATGACCTTCCGGGTAAAGGAGCGGGCCTTGAAAGACCACGGGCTGGCTTCCTGGTTCATTTCTCGGGTATCCTTATCCATGGTGCAAAATCTCTTTGGTAAAATCGAAATCGGCGAGGATATGCCTACTACGGTAAAGGGCAACCGTATCACTGTGGATTTTCGCCCAGCTCTGGAAAAGGGCGAATTAGCCAATACCTACATTCATGGGCACCGATTGCTGGATATGTTCAGCATTGAATCGGCTACACCGCATGAGGGATATATTACCTTCAAGACCAATGTGGATTTACCGGATGATATTAAACAGATGATTTTAAATGCAGTGCGTAGATAATAGGCGATAATATAATGAAAAAAATTATTTTTTTATTGATGTGTCTCCTGTGTCTTATGGTGTCAGTTGAGGCTTTTGCTGCGTCCAAGAGTCATACCGGAGATAAGGCGGAATTATATAATAATGGTATTGCCAAGGGGAAGATAATTTTTATTCCCCACGATAATCGGCCAGTGTCAGATGAGATGACGGCTGATACTATTAGAAAGCTGGGCTATCAAGTGGTGGTCCCTCCTGAAGATTTGTTGGGTAATCGGGAAAATATGGGGGACTCAGATAAGCTGTGGGAATGGCTGGAGGAAAACTCCACTGTTTATCGTAAGCCCACCAAGGCAGAAATAAAGGCCAACAAATCCAAAGCTCCGGTTAGAGATGTTGATCCGGAAATAAGGGCTATGGTCATTTCCGCTGATAGTATGATTTATGGCAGTTTAGTTGGTTCCAGAAAGCATAAGTATTCGGAAAGCAAGTTAAAGCCACGGGTGGAAAGATTTGCCAAATACAAGAAAGCTTATCCCAAAGCCAAGCTTTATGTATTTTCTTCCATTATGCGGACTCCGGCATCGGGGGAACACTCCGGCACGGAAGAACCGGACTACTATAAGCAATATGGCTTGGATATATTCCGGTATTCGGTTTTGGCCGATAAGGCTGATGTAAAACAACTGACTAAGTCTGAGGAAAAGGAAAAGGCCTTTTTACAGGAGCTTATCCCGGAAGAATATGTTAAAGACTGGTTCGGTCGGCGGGAAAAGAATTTCAAGATAAATCAGGAACTATTGAAGTTAGCCAAGGACAATGTCTTTGAATGTCTGGCCTTAGGCAGGGATGATAATGCTGCCTGGTCCCAGACCCATATGGAAAGCCGACATCTTAAAGAGTTTACCCAAAAGTTAGGGGCAACTAAAGTACATAATTTGGCGGGAATAGATGAGGTAGGCATGTTGATGCTGACCCGGGCGGTAAATGATATAAAAAGCAAGTATCCGGTGGTATCGGCCCAGTATAATTGGGGTAATGGCACTACTACGATCCCGGCCTATTCCGATGAACCTATTGATACAACGGTGCGGGAACATGTAAAGCTCCTGGGAGGACACTATTCGGAATCCGCAGACAAGGTGGATTTACTGCTGTTGGTTAATACCAGCCCTAATGGGGAATCCCCGGGGGCTAATTGGTATAGCAATAGCACCGTTCTTACTTCTGGAGTGAGGTATTTTGCTGATATGGTGCAGGGTGCAGTCAAGGATGGTTATCGTGTCAGCATAGCGGATATTTCCTTTGTTAATGGTTCAGATAATGCTTTGATGGCGGAGCTGAGCAGGCGGCATTTGCTATATGATGTGCAATCTTATGCCGGCTGGAATACTCCTACTAACAGTGTCGGATTTGCCTTGGCTCAGGGCGTATTGGCCAAGGGAATGGGGGCAGCGGACAAAAATCAGCTGCTTACCATACGTTACCTGGATGATTGGGGCTATCAGGCCAATGTACGGCAGACTGTAGCCAGACAACTGTCCTGGTTTGAAGGCGCAGGTCTGTATTCCAGGCTGGGGGCGGATAAAGACCGGGTTGAGTGGCGAGCTACTGGTCTGTTGCAATTATTTGCTGAGCGCAATCTTCCAGCAAATGAGTATATTAAAAATTTACAGGTTACCAATCCATGGAGTCGGTTGTTTGAAGCAAGAATACGCATAAATTAAGAGGCGGGAGCGTCATGCTCCCGCCTTTGGTGTTTTTGTATGATATTAACTGTTGGCTGCCTTGAACTTCTTCATAAAATCAGCCAGCTTTTCACAGCCTTCGTATGGCATAGCATTGTAGATAGAAGTACGCATACCACCCACACTGCGATGTCCCTTTACGCCGCTGAGGCCGTTCTCCAAAGCTTCAGCAGCAAACTTCTTTTCCAACTCTTCACTAGGCAAACGGAAGGTAACATTCATAAAGGAACGGCTGTCTTTATCTGCATGTCCCCTGTAGAAACCGTCACTGCTATCGATGGCATCATATACTAATGCTGCTTTCTTCTTGTTGACTTCTGCCATAGCCTTAAGTCCACCCTTGGATTTGAGCCATTTGGCTGTTTTACCCACCATGTAAATACAGAAAGCTGGTGGTGTATTGTAAAGAGAATTCTTATTATAGAAAGTCTCATATTTCAGCATAGTTGGCAGACCCTCTGGGCTCTTTTCCAGCATGGATTTCTTGGCTACCACCAGTACTACACCGGCTGGTCCGAGATTTTTTTGTACTCCGGCATATATGAAGCTGAACTTGGAAAAATCCAGTGGCCGGGACAGAATATCCGAGGACATATCCGCTATAAGAGGTACATTGCCGGTTTCCGGAATATAATGGTATTCAGTACCATAGATGGTGTTGTTGTAGCAAACATGGAGGTATGCTGCATCATCACTAAGCTTTATTTCATCCTGAGTTGGCACATGCTTGAAGTCCTGATCTTTGCTGGAGGCTGCCACATAGCCACGACCGAGGATTTCGGCTTCTTTATAGGCTTTGGTGGCGAAGCTGCCGGATAAAATGTAGTTACCGCGTTTTTCCGGAGTAGCAAAGTTCATGGGAATCATATCAAACTGGAGACTGGCACCACCCTGAATAAACAGTACATCATAATCGTCTCCCAAGCCCATCAGCTCCAAAATATCGGCTTTGGCCTGGTTATGAACCTCATCATATGCTTTGGCCCGGTGACTTATCTCCAAAATGGACATACCAGTTTCCTGGAAATTTAAAAACTCAGCCTGAGCCTCTTTCAGTACTTCCAATGGCAACATGGAAGGACCAGGATTAAAGTTGTAGATACGATTTGCTTCCAATTGATTGACCCCCTTAAAATATCCAATTATCCTTATTAATAAAGGATTTTTGTTAAAATCATCACAAAATATTTTACATCAGTTTACAGGTAACCGTCAAGATAATGAATAGGTGTTCACCAAAAGTATTCATTGAGAATACACTTGATTTTTCTTAATGTATATTCTAAAATATTTTGTATGAATACAATAAGCACAATGATTAGGAGGCTGAATAATGAAGGTTTTAATTGCAGATGGCGTATCCCAGACAGCTGTGGATATTTTAAAGGATGATTTTGAATGTGTAATAAAGGATAAACTGCCAGCCGAGGAATTATTGGCGCTTATTCCGGATTTTGATGCTCTTATAGTGCGTTCAGCATCCAAGGTTACTGCGGAAGTTATTGCAGCGGCAAAAAATCTGAAGATTATTGGTCGGGCTGGTGTAGGCGTAGATAATATAGATGTGGCAGCGGCTACAGACAAGGGGATTATTGTTATTAATTCTCCGGGAGGAAATACCAACGCCGCAACGGAGCATACCCTGGCCATGCTGTTGGCTATGGCCCGTCATATTCCAATTGCCAATGAAACTTTACAGAAGGGCGAATGGAACCGTAAACAGTACACTGGTGTGGAATTAAAGGGAAAGACTTTGGGAGTAATCGGCATGGGCCGGATTGGCAGTGGGGTAGCTAAGCGGGCTGTTGGTTTTGAAATGAAGGTTATCGGTTATGACCCATATATTAATGAAGAGTACGCCAAGGATATTGGTGTGGAAGTGGGCACCTTTGATGATGTTATTACTAAATCGGATTTTATCACCGTACACATGCCATTGACTGATAGCACCCGGGGCATGATTGACAAGGAAGCTATGTATAAAATGAAGAAAGGTGTGCGGTTGGTTAACTGTGCCCGGGGCGGCATTATCGTAGAGGAAGACTTGCGGGATGCTGTGCTGGACGGTCAGGTGGCTGGTGCGGCTGTTGACGTATTTACCAGTGAACCTATTCCGGCGGATCACCCATTGTTGGGGGTTAAGGGAATTTACGTAACTCCACATTTGGGGGCATCTACCGTGGAAGCCCAGGTAGGTGTAGCTGTAGACGTGGCCCAGGGAATAAAGGCGGCCCTTAATGGGGAGCCTGTCATGACAGCGGTAAATATGGCACCGGTTTCTCAGCAGGTAATGAATGTTATTTCTCCTTATTTCGATTTGGCAGAGCGGTTGGGCTGTGCAGCACGGGCCTTGGTTGAAGGCGGTATCAAGAAGCTGGATGTTACTTATAACGGGGAAATTGCCGATGTAAGCACCCGTATGATTACTACCGCGGTATTAAAGGGTATTTTAAACGCCGAGCTGGACGATGCTGTGAACTTTGTAAATGCCCCTGGTTTGGCCAAGCAGCGTAATATCAAAGTTAGTGAGGTTAAGAACAAGAATACGGAGCGTTTCGCCAATACCGTTACCGTAACTGTTACTGCCGGTAAGAACAAGAGTGTAAGTATTATGGGTACTCTCTTCGGCGACAAAGCCCGTATTGTGGAAATCGACGGTGTCAGAATGGATGTTGCACCGCGTCGTTGCTGGCTGTTGTGCCCACACAACAACCGTCCTGGCGTAATCGGTCAGATAGGTTCTATTATGGGGGCCGCTGGGGTAAATATTTCTGGCATGCATGTATCCACCACAGGCAAGGAAAATGTAAATCTGATGATTCTTACCTTGGACAGCGAGGTGCCTGCCGATGTGCTTAAGCTCGTCACTTCCATGGAAGAAATCTTTGATGCCAAGATGATTATGTTTAAATAAGTATACTGAAATATAGTGCCAGAGAAACTGTACTAATTGTATCATTTTCTGGCACTTTTTTATTTGCCTGTATCATATACACCTTTTAATGGAAAATGACCTATACCAGTATTGCCAAGCTATATTAAAACTGATATATTTATAATAGGTATGTATACACGAAACAGGTTATTTACCCTACGCTAACGGATGCTAAGGCTCCGTCCTCTAAGGTGGGAGCCAAGCCCCCGTAAGCTCAGGATTTATTCGGCTAAGTTCAGTGGGAGTACAAAGCTCCCACTGAATAAGTCTCATTTTACTAGTTTTATGGATAACAGGTGATCAATATGAAGATAGAAGGCTTGGGCACTAGACAATCGGTGTCATCCATGAGCCATGAAGCCACTCGGCGGACCAATGCCATGGAGTCAGATTTTTCTTCTGAATTGGAAGATCAACGCAGTAGTGCTTCCCATGAGCAGCTGCAGCGGCTTTTGGATCAGATTGATGAGCAGGGGGCAAGATTAACCAAAACCCCTACCTATGAGGAGTTAAGGGACTATCGGAGCTTGATAAAGACCTTTGTCAGCTCTGTGGTAAGCCAGATGTATGACGTTTCTTCCCAGACTGGCTGGGATCGTATGGGTCGTCAGAAGGTATATACCACAGTGCGCAAGATTGATACCGAGCTGGAGAATATGGCGGAGAAAATTCGTCTGGGCCAGGCTGATCAGTTGGATGTAGTGGCCAGTCATGATGCTATTCGTGGCATGTTAGTGGATTTATATATGTAATGAATATTTTATGGAACAGTATTGTTGGGCATCAAGGTAATATTGACCGGCTGAAGCTTCTTTGCCGTGAGAATAAGGTGCCACACGCTATGCTTTTTTGTGGTATAGATGGAATTGGCAAAAAAAAGGTAGCCCAGGCCTTGGCTGGGGCTATTTTATGTCACAACCCAGTCCATGGGACTGCTTGTGGGGAATGTCCGTCCTGTAAAGCCTTATTGGCGGATATTCATCCGGATTTTTTTCAGGTCCTTCCAGAAGTAAAAGCAGGCTCTGGGGTTATTAGAATCGATGCTATACGGGGAATGCAGGAGAAAATAGCCAGATTGCCTATTTTGTCCCGGCAACGTGTGGTGATTATCGATGATGCTCAAACAATGAACGAGGCCGCTTCTAACTGTCTTTTGAAGACAATTGAAGAGCCGGGGGAAGAGATATATTTTATCTTGATAACCAATTCTGTTATGGCATTGCTGGATACCATCATATCAAGGTGCACACGGGAAGAATTTGCCGGATTAAGTGCTGACGTAATTAGTTCAGTGCTGGAACAGCAGGGAATTTCCAAGGATAAGGCTGACTATTTGGCTGGTTTTGCCGATGGTAGCGTGCATCAGGCTATGCTTCTTAATGATGAGGAAGGAATTTCCTTGCAGCAGGCGGCCATGCAGTTTTTTTCTGCCTGTACAGAAAAAAGACTGGACATGGAAGCGGTTTGGAACGAGGGGAAAAAATTAGGAAGCTATGATAAGGGGCAGCTAAAGCAGTGGTTTAGTTTTTATATAATGCTGATTAGGGACCAGCTGGTACTATATAGCGGTAGTCAGGTGCCCTTGTACAATCAGATTGACATAAGAAAAATTAATGATTTTACCGGTCAGTTGACCCAGCTTGAGCTAATCAGACTGTTGAAGCTGGCCAGAGAATATCAGGGACGACTTCGCTACAGCGTTAGCCTTCGGCTAATGATGGAAAGCTTTATTATAAAAGTGAAGGATTTATTGGAGGATTAAAGTGCAGACAGTAGTAGGCGTTCGCTTTAAGCGAGCAGGAAAGATATATTATTTTAGCCCAGGGGAACTGGATATTAATACCAATGATGATGTTATTGTAGAAACTGCCCGGGGCATCGAGTATGGTACTGCAGTAATTGGCCCTCGGGAAGTGCCGGACAGTGATGTGGTATTGCCGTTAAAGGAAGTGCTTAGAAAGGCCACTGAAGCAGACCGCAACAAGGTAATTGATAATGCCCACAAAGAGCAGGAAGCTTTTGATATTTGTGAGGAAAAAATCAAGAATCACGGTTTGCCAATGAAGCTGGTTCAGGTGGAGTACACCTTTGACGTAAATAAGATTATTTTCTATTTTACAGCAGATGGTCGTATCGATTTCCGGGAGCTGGTAAAGGATTTGGCGGCGGTGTTCCGTACCCGTATTGAACTTCGCCAGATTGGTGTCCGGGATGAGGCCAAGCTCATGGGAGGAATTGGTTGTTGCGGCCGTCCTTTATGCTGCAATACTTTTTTGGGTGAATTTGAGCCGGTTTCCATTCGTATGGCCAAGGATCAAAACTTATCCCTTAATCCGACTAAAATATCTGGTATATGCGGTCGTCTGATGTGTTGCCTGAAATATGAAAATGAGTGCTATTGTGGCAATGCCCACAAGCGGGTGAAGATTCAGCCACCAACCCAGGGAAGTAAGGTTATTACTGCTGAGGGCGAGGGCAAGGTAATTAATCTGAATCAGCAGCGTCGGACAGCAACCATTCTGCTGGATAACAGTCGGACTATTGTGG